>JAEUJO010000006.1 GCA_016794615.1 Pseudonocardia sp.
CTCCCTCATGTCTAACGACGCGGCAGGCTTCGCTGCTGCTACGGACCGCTGAGTTGCTTCCCCTCACAGGGCTTTCGACGCTGGGCTTCGACCCGACCCGTTTCCAGACCAGACCGCCAGCCTGCTACCGGGCCTCCTGGCAGCTACCCGGACCGGACTTCCACCGGCAGGCGACGACGAGCTTCAGACCAGAACACGACCGCTGGACGATCACCTCCTGATCACTGGACGCACGGAGGGTCGGGGACTGGCGCGGTGACGCTTATTCGACTGTAGGTCGTGGCGCTCCTGCTTGGGGTTTCCCCGCGGCAGCTTTCGCGTTGACCATGGTCGGCGTTCCGTTTCCAGTCCCCGCCCGTCAAACCGTGCATGCGGTTCTCCCGCACACGGCTTACCGACGTTCTTCACCGGCGGCATTCGACTTTCCAGGCGCGCATCGGCCTGGGTGGGACGACGATTCCATCGAGGCTGATCAGACCCAGGTGGTTCGGGGATAGCAGCACCTGGGTCATGCCCCAGCCCCAGGCTCGTCGGCGGTTGCCGCGTTTCGACAACCACAACGCGAGTCGGTGCAGGGCATAGTTGCGGATCTGGCCGAGCAGCAGAGCGGAGTTCCCGTAGCGGAAGTATCCTGCCCAGCCGCGGAGGAACAGGTTCAGCTCCCCCACGATCTGCTCGACTGGCACCAGCAGCCGGGACCGGGCGGTGATCGACCGGATCCGGTCTCGGGCGTGCCGGACCGCCTTGCGTGCGGGCCAGCGGGCGAGAAACCTCAGATGCGCCGAGCGGGGAGTCCACCCGCGCACCAGCCGGTTGTGGAAGCCGAGGAAGTCCAGCCCCTCGCCTCCCTCGACCAGGTGCACGATCCGGGTCTTGGCCAGCTTGGGCTCCAACCCGAGCTCGCCCAACAAGGCGGTCAGCCGCGCCAGCGCGGCCTCGGCCTGTTCCCGTGACCGGCACATCACCACGACGTCGTCGGCGTAGCGCACCAGCACCCCGTGCTGGTCCTCCGACCAGGCCCGATCGAGCTGGTGCAGGTAGACGTTGGCCAGCAGCGGCGAGATCACGCCGCCCTGGGGGGTGCCGGTGACCGGCCGACGGACCCGGCCGTCCTGCATCACCCCGGCGCGCAGCATGGCGCGCAGGAGCCGCAGGACGCCCTGGTCGCAGACGCGTTCCTCGACCGCTCGCATCAACTCCTCGTGCGGAATCGCCTCGAAGCAGTCGGCGATGTCCGTCTCGACCACCCACCGCCTGCCCTGCCAGGACTCGTCGATGAGCACCTGCAGGGCGTCGTGCGCCGAGCGTTTCGGGCGGAACCCGAAGCTGCACGGCAGGAAGTCGGCCTCGAAGATCGGCTCGAGCACGATCTTCAGCGCCGCCCCCACGATGCGGTCGCGGACCGTCGGGATCGACAACGGGCGTTGCTCGGTCGTGCCGGGCTTCGGGATGAACACCCGCCGCGCCGGTGCCGGCCGCCATCGCCCACCCTTCAGGTCAGCGGCCAGCTCGCCGAGGAGCCGGTCCACGCCGTACTCCTCGACGTCGGCCAGGGTGGTCACGTCGATGCCCGGTGCTCCGTTGTTGCGGCGCACCGCGACCCACGCCCGCCACAGGACGTCTCTGCGATAGACCTTGTCCCGCAGCGCGTGGAACCGTCGTCCCGGATCGGCCTTGGCCGACCGGTAGAGCGCATGCTGCAAGGCACGAACCGAATCCACTCGGGATCCCGTCGCGGCGGAACTAGCCTTATCGGCACTCACCGGGCCCTCCTTCCAGCACTGCGCGTGAACGAAGCAGCGGCCCTTCCCTCACCGGCGGTTGTGTTGTCCGCCCGGCTCGATCGGTACTACGACCGCCTCCGACTCCCTCCCGGCACCCGATCCACTTCCCGGCTCCACACCGGTTATAGGACGGGTCGTCCGCGCTCATCGCAGGGCGCTTCGGCCGGGGAGGGCCTCTCCAGTTCCCGCCGCCACCGTCTCAACGTTCCGCGCCCTCTACGCCGGGGAGTTCTTCGCGGCTGCACTTCCAGGCTCTTCACCGCTTCCATGGCCTTCGCCGTGAACCGCCCGGCTCGGCACTCCCTCATGTCTAACGACGCGGCAGGCTTCGCTGCTGCTACGGACCGCTGAGTTGCTTCCCCTCACAGGGCTTTCGACGCTGGGCTTCGACCCGACCCGTTTCCAGACCAGACCGCCAGCCTGCTACCGGGCCTCCTGGC
>JAEUJO010000015.1 GCA_016794615.1 Pseudonocardia sp.
TCCAGCGGGCCCGTGAGGTAGCGCTGGATCGTCGGTGCGACCGCGGCGATGACCGTCGGGTGGTCCGCCGACGCGAGCGGTTCCAGCTGCAACACGTAGCGCGCCACGCCGAGCCCGACGAGCTGGCTCGCGCAGAGCGCCGTGCGCAGCTCGACCTGGTCCGGGGCCACCGACATGACGACCCGGCGCACGAACATGCCCACGAACTGGCGCATCATCCGTGCCGCGACGTCGTGGCCGGCCACGCTGCGCACCAGGGCGGCGAGCCGTCGGCCGCCCCCGGTGTGATCCCAGGTGGTGAGGAAGCGGTGCACGATGCGCTCCCCGAGCCCGTCGGGGTCGTCCGTCAGCAGGTCCGCGATCAGCGCTGTGGGGTCGAGCGGCATGTCCAGAGCGGCGGTGAACAGCGTCTCCTTGCCACCGAACCAGTGGTTGACCATCGCGGGGTCGACGCCCGCCCGTTCGGCGATCACCCGGACGGTCGCGCCGTCGTAGCCGCGCTCGGCGAACTCGGCGCGGGCGGCGTCGAGGAGGGCGGCGCGGGTGTCGACGCCGCCGGTCCGCCGCCCGCGCCTGCGGGGGGTGCGCGCCCGGGCGGCGGGAGCGGGATCGGCTGCCGTCACCGCTCCATTCTCCCCTGCCGGAAAGAGCAGCGCCCGTGGGACGACCCCTCGCGGTCTGCACACCGTTCGGCGTCGTCTGGGACCATGAGGCAATGACCTCTGCGACCTCTGCGCCCACCTCCACCGCCGGTCGGCTCGGTGCGGTCGCCCCCAGCCGCGAGGAGTTCCGGGAGCTCGCCGTCGGCCACCGGGTGATCCCGGTCGTCCGGCGCCTGCTCGCCGACGACGAGACGCCGATCGGGGTGTACCGCAAGCTCGCCGGCGACCGGCCCGGCACGTTCCTGCTCGAGTCGGCGGAGAACGGGCGCTCCTGGTCACGCTGGTCGTTCGTCGGTGCGCACTGCGCCGCCGCGCTCACCGCGGTCGACGGTGCGCTGACCTGGACCGGCGACGTGCCCGCCGGGATGCCCGCCGCCGGTGACCCGCTGGCCGCGCTGCGCCGCATCGTCGAGGAGCTGCACAGCGAGCCGCTGCCCGGGCTCCCGCCGCTGACCGGGGGGCTGGTCGGCTACCTCGGCTACGACGCGGTCCGCCGGATGGAGCGCCTGCCCACGCTCGCCGTCGACGACCTGCGCCTGCCCGAGCTCGTGATGCTGCTGGCGACCGACCTCGCCGCCGTCGACCACCACGAGGGCACGGTGACGCTGATCGCGAACGCGATCAACTGGGACGCGAGCGACGAGCGCGTCGACGACGCCTACGACGACGCGGTCGCGCGCCTGGACCGGATGACCGCCGAGCTGGCCGCAGCCGCCCCCGCGACCGTCGCGGTCTACCACCCGGCCGAGCCCCGGTTCACCCGCCGCCGTACGCCCGCCGAGCACCACGCGGCCGTCGAGGCGGCCAAGGAGCAGATCCGCGCGGGCGAGGCGTTCCAGGTCGTCGTGTCGCAGCGGTTCGAGACCGAGTGCGCCGCCGACCCGCTCGACGTGTACCGGGTGCTGCGCGCCACCAACCCCAGCCCGTACATGTACCTGCTGCGGCTGGAGTCCGCGGCCTCGGTGAATCATCCGGCTGACCGGTTCGACATCGTCGGCTCCAGCCCGGAGGCCCTGGTCACCGTCCGCGACGGCACGGTGACCACCCACCCGATCGCGGGGACCCGGTGGCGCGGGGCCACCGAGGAGGAGGACGAGCTGCTGGAGAAGGACCTGCGCCACGACGAGAAGGAGCGTTCCGAGCACGTCATGCTCGTCGACCTGGGCCGCAACGACCTGGGCCGGGTGTGCGAGCCGGGCAGCGTCAAGGTGCACAACTTCTTCTCCGTCGAGCGCTACAGCCACGTCATGCACCTGGTGTCGACCGTGACCGGGACGCTGCGCGACGACCGCAACGCCGTCGACGCCGTGGTGGCCTGCTTCCCGGCCGGCACGTTGTCGGGGGCGCCGAAGGTGCGCGCGATGGAGATCATCGAAAAGCTGGAGCCGACGCGCCGCGGGCTGTACGGCGGGATCGTCGGCTACCTCGACTTCGCCGGGAACGCCGACACCGCGATCGCCATCCGGACGGCGCTGGTCCGCGACGGCGTCGCCTACGTGCAGGCGGGCGGCGGGATCGTGGCCGACTCCGATCCCGCGGCCGAGGACGCCGAGACGCTGAACAAGGCCCGCGCCGTGCTGTCGGCGGTGGCGACGGCCGCGACGCTGCGCGCCCCGGGGGCGGACGACCGCACCGGCGCCTCGGGGCTCTCCCCGCGGCTGGGTGCGGGCGCGGACGGCGGCGACCGCGCGGCGCGCGGCACCCGGTGACGGCCACCCCCGCGGGTGCCCCGGATGCGGCGGCCCCCCATCCCGGCGGGCCGCCCGGCCGCCACACAGGTGGCGCTCGTCGAGCGGGGGGCCGGATGCTCCTGCTGGTGTGCCTGGCGCTCGCCGGCGCGGCCGGTGCCCTGGCGGGTGCCGCCCGGGTCGCGTGGTTCGCAGGCGGCGTCGACGCGGTCGGGCGCGGTACCGTCACCGTCACCGCCGACGGTGCCGATCTCCTGCCCGCGCTGTCGGCCGTCGCGCTGCTCGCCCTGGCTGCCGTCGCGGCGACGGTCGCGGTCGCCGGCCTGGCCCGGCGCGTGCTGGGGGTGGTGCTGGCGGCGGCAGGCGGCTACGTCGGCGTGCTGGTCGTCGGGTTGCTGCTGAGCCCGCCGACGCCCGCCGACCTCGCCGCGCTGCCCGGCGCCCCCGCGGGCGGGACCGCGGTCGCCGACTCCGTCACGCTGCGCCCCGGCCCGGCGCCGGCCGCGCTCGGCGCGATCCTGCTGCTGGCGGCCGGGGTCGCGCTGGTCGTCGCGGACCGCCGCCTGCCCCGGCTGGGCGCCCGCTACGCCGCCCGCCCCGCCCACGAGCCGACCGACCCGGACCGCGCTGCCTGGGAGGCGCTCGACGCGGGCCGCGACCCCACCGCCGACCCCGCATGATCCGCACGGAGTGCGGGGTGGGCGGGTCGCGGCCGGATCGGTCACGGCACGATCAGTCCACAGCCGGGGCCGGACCGAGCGCGGGACGTCGGATGACCCCCTCTAGCATGTCGGGGGACGTCCGAGCCGACGTGATGCCGGCGCAGCCGAGCGGGGAGGGGGACCACCGGATGAGTCAGAACGCCAGGAGCGTCCTCGACTCGATCGTCGACGGTGTCCGCGCCGACCTCGCCGAGCGGGAGGCGAGTGTCGACTTCGCCGAGATCAAGCGCCGGTCCGCCGCCGCCCCGGCACCGCGCGACGTGATGGCCGCGCTGCGCGCCCCGGGCATCGGGGTGATCGCCGAGGTGAAGCGGCGCAGCCCGTCGAAGGGCGACCTCGCGTCGATCCCGGATCCGGCGGAGCTCGCCGTGGCCTACGCGGAGGGCGGCGCCCGGGTCATCAGCGTCCTCACCGAGCAGCGCCGGTTCGGCGGCTCGCTGGCCGACCTCGCGGCCGTGCGCGCCCGGGTGGATGTGCCGATCCTGCGCAAGGACTTCGTCGTCAGCCCCTACCAGGTCCACGAGGCGCGGGCCTACGGCGCGGACATCGTGCTGCTCATCGTCGCGGCGCTCGAGCAGAACGTGCTGACCTCGCTGCTCGACCGGGTCGAGTCGCTGGGCATGACGGCGCTGGTCGAGGTGCACACCGAGGAGGAGGCGGACCGCGCCCTCGAGGCCGGTGCCGGGGTCGTCGGCGTGAACGCCCGCGACCTGCACACCCTCGAGGTCAACCGCTCGGTCTTCGGCCGCATCGCCCCCGGCCTGCCCAGCGACGTGCTGCGGGTGGCCGAGTCCGGCGTCCGCGGGCCGGGTGACCTGCTGACCTACGCCGGGTGGGGGGCCGATGCCGTGCTGGTCGGCGAGGGGCTGGTGACCAGCGGTGACCCCCGGGCGGCGGTGCGAGGGCTGGTGGCCGCGGGCTTTCACCCGTCGTGTTCCAGAATGGTGCGATGACCCCGAGTTCTGGGACGACGGTCCAGGCCGGCGACGGCATCGCCACCCCGTCCGGCCACGAGCCCGACGCCCGCGGGCACTTCGGCCGCTACGGGGGCCGGTTCGTCCCGGAGGCGCTGGTCGCCGCCCTGGACGAGTTGGCCGCCACCTATGAGAAGGCGCGCCACGACGACGACTTCCTCGGCGAGCTCAACCGCCTGCAGCGGGACTACACCGGCCGTCCGTCCCCGCTGACGGACGCGACGCGCCTGTCCGAACACGCCGGCGGCGCGCGGATCCTGCTCAAACGCGAAGACCTGAACCACACCGGCTCGCACAAGATCAACAATGTGCTCGGCCAGGCGCTGCTCACCAGGCTGATGGGCAAGACGCGGGTGATCGCCGAGACCGGGGCGGGCCAGCACGGCGTCGCGACGGCCACGGCCTGCGCGCTGCTCGGCCTCGAGTGCGTCGTCTACATGGGCGAGGTCGACACCCGCCGCCAGGCGCTCAACGTCGCGCGGATGCGGCTCCTCGGGGCCCGGGTCGTGCCGGTGACGCACGGGTCGCGCACGTTGAAGGACGCGATCAACGAGGCGCTGCGCGACTGGGTCACCAACGTCTCCACCACCCACTACCTGCTCGGCACGGTGGCCGGCCCGCACCCGTTCCCGACGATGGTGCGGGACTTCCACCGGGTCATCGGGATGGAGGCCCGCGAGCAGGTGCTGGAGCGGACCGGGCGGCTCCCGGACGCGATCGCGGCGTGCGTCGGGGGCGGGTCGAACGCGATCGGGATCTTCCACGCGTTCCTCGACGACCCGGGGGTCAGGCTGGTCGGGTTCGAGCCGGGTGGCGACGGGGTGGAGACCGGCCGGCACGGCGCGACCCTGTCCGAGGGCTCGCCGGGCGCGCTGCACGGCGCGCTGAGCTACCTGCTGCAGGACGACGACGGGCAGACGGCCGAGTCGTACTCGATCTCGGCCGGGCTGGACTATCCCGGTGTCGGCCCCGAGCACGCCCTGCTCAAGGACCTCGGCCGGGCGCAGTACCGGCCCGTCACGGATGCCGCGGCGATGGACGCGTTCGCGCTGCTCTCACGGACCGAGGGGATCATCCCGGCGATCGAGAGCGCGCACGCGATCGCCGGCGCGCTCGACCTGGGCCGCGAGCTCGGGCCGGACGCGGTGATCCTCGTGAGCCTCTCGGGGCGCGGCGACAAGGACGTCGACACCGCCGCGAAGTGGTTCGGGATGATCGGCGCGGGGGAGAGCGCCGAAGACGCCGACGGGACGGCGATCGCGCAGCGCTCTCCGGCCGCGGAGCCCTCCCCGGGCACCTCGTCCGCCGAGCCGGGGGCGCAGACCGAAGGGATCCAGCTGTGAGCGAGCGGGCGAGCGCGCCGTTCGGCGCAGCACGTTCGCGCCGTGCTGCTCAGGACCGGGCCCAGCGAGGGAGCGCGGGGAGCGTCTCCGACGTCTTCGCCCGGTGCGCTGCGGAGGGCCGGGGCGCGCTCGTCGGCTACCTGCCCGCCGGCTACCCGACCGTCGACGGCTCGGTCGACCTGCTCACCGCCGCCATCGAGGGCGGGTGCGACCTCGTCGAGGTCGGGATCCCCTACTCCGACCCCGTGATGGACGGCCCGACGATCCAGGCCGCCGCGGACACGGCGCTGCGCGCCGGGTTCCGGGTGCGCGACGTCCTCACCGTCGTCGAGCGGATCAGCGCCGCCGGCGGCGCGGCCGTCGTCATGACCTACTTCAACCCGGTGCTGCGCTACGGGGTCGACGCCTTCGCCCGGGACCTCGCGGCCGCAGGCGGGCTCGGGGTGATCACCCCGGACCTCATCCCGGACGAGGCGGACGAATGGCTCGCGGCCTCCACGGCGCACGGACTGGACCGGATCTTCCTGGTCGCGCCGTCGTCGACCGAGGAGCGGATCGCCTCGACGGCCGCCGCGAGCAGCGGGTTCCTCTACGCGACCTCGACGATGGGCGTCACCGGCGCTCGCGGCACCGTCGACACCGCCGCCGCGACGGTCGTCGCCCGGTGCCGGACGCACACGGCCCTGCCGATCGGTGTCGGTCTCGGGGTCCGCTCGGGCGAGCAGGCCGCCGAGGTCGCCGCGTTCGCCGACGCGGTGATCGTCGGATCGGCGCTCGTGGCCGCGGCGGGAAGCACGGGTGTCGACGGCGTGCGCGCGCTGGCGGCCGAGCTGGCCGACGGCGTGCGGCGGGCCGGAGTGCCCCAGCCCGCGTGACCGGCGCCGTGCGTCACACCGATCGTGCCGGTGCACAGCTGGTGGGCCTGCCGCACCTCGCCCAGCAGGTGCAACGGTTGCCGGCGGTGTGCGACGGCGGCGCTGCGAGCCTTCGGCGCGGCTCGACGTGGGATGCTCGGCGTCCGGATCCCGATCTCCTGGCGGGCCGGTGACACCCCGCCGCCTCGACTCCGAGCAGTACGCCGGGTACGCACGCCAGGTCGCGTGGTGGGTGGCCGACCGGAACGGGTGATCGGATCGCGCCGCGCTACCGTGGCGAGGTGACGACCCCGCTGCTGGCGTACCTGCACAGCCCGGACCGTGGCGTGTGGATGCTCGGTCCGCTGCCGATCCGCGGGTACGCGATCTGCATCATCGCAGGCATCGTCGTCGCGGTGCTGTGGGGCGAGAAGCGGTTCGTCGCGCGCGGTGGCGAGCCGGGTGTGGTGACGGACGTCGCCGTGTTCGCCGTGCCGTTCGGCCTGGTCGGGGGCCGCCTCTACCACGTCGCGACGGACTGGAGGACCTACTTCGGCCCCGGGGGGAACCCGGTCGACGCCCTGAAGATCTGGCACGGCGGCCTGGGGATATGGGGGGCGATCGCGCTCGGCGCGGTCGGGGCGTGGATCGGCTGCCGGCGGCGGGATGTGCCGCTGCCGTTCTTCGCCGACGCCGTCGCACCCGGCATCGTGACCGCACAGGCGATCGGGCGGCTGGGCAACTGGTTCAACCAGGAGCTCTACGGCGGCCCGACGACCTTGCCGTGGGGGCTGGAGATCTACCGCCGGGTCGACCCGGCCACGGGCATCACCGACCCGCTCGGCGGCATCGCGATCGACCACACCCCGATCGCGATCGTGCATCCCACGTTCCTCTACGAGTTGCTGTGGAACCTGCTCGTCGCCGCCCTCGTCGTGTGGGCGGACCAGCGGTTCCGGCTCGGGCACGGACGGGCCTTCGCTGTCTACGTCGCGGGCTACACGCTCGGCCGGTTCTTCATCGAGCTGATGCGCACCGACCCGGCCACGCGGGTGTTCGGCGACATCCGGATCAACGTGCTCGTCGCGGGCATCGTCTTCGCCGGGGCGATCACCTACCTCGTGGTGGTGCGCTGCCCCCGCGAGGTGCCGCCGTTCCCGCCACCCACGCGCCGCGCCGCCGCTCCGGAGCGGCCGCCTGCGCATGCCGTCGAGGCGGACGACGACGCCCCGGATGCGCCTCCCGCCGGCTCGGACGAGGCGCGGCACCCTGCGCCGGCGGGCGCGGGGGAGGCGGCGGAACGCGTGGACCGGACGCCGTGACGGCGCCGGCCGAGGCCTTCGCAGGGTTCGGGGAGGGAGCCGTCGAGTTCTACGACGGCCTGCTCGCCGACAACAGCAAGGCCTACTGGACCGATCATCGCGGGGTCTACGAGCGGGACGTCCTCGAACCGATGCGCGCGCTGCTCGCCGCGCTCGAGCCCGAGTTCGGTCCGGGCAGGATCTTCCGGCCGTACCGCGACGTGCGGTTCTCCCGCGACAAGTCCCCGTACAAGACCGCCTGCGGGGCCAGCGTCGGCCCGCTCTACGTGCAGGTCTCCGCTGACGGTCTGCTGGTTGCGGGCGGGGGCTACCGGTGGGCGCCGGACCAGATCGCGCGCTTTCGCATCGCGGTCGACGACGAGCGGCGCGGCGAGGACCTCGCCGCCCGCCTGGGCACCCTGACCGCGACGATGATCGAGGGCGCGGCGCCCACGATCGCGGGCGACTTGCTCGCCACGCGGCCCCGCGGCGTCGCCCCGGACCATCCGCGGCTGGACCTGCTGCGCCACCGCAGCCTGTACGCCCATCGCAGCTGGGACCCGGACGACGTGCTGCACGAGGCCCGCGCCGCGCACCGGGTCGCCGTGGTGTGGCGGGCGACCCGCCCGCTCACCGACTGGATCGACGACCACGTGGGAGCGCCTGAGCGCCGTCGGTGACGTCCGCCGGAATGCCGCCTGCGAGCCCGACGACGACTTCCATTCTACGGCGTCGCGATCATGTTCGGCCCGGCCCGGCGAGTACGCTCCACCAACGTGAGTCGACGCACAAAAATCGTCTGTACGCTCGGACCGGCCACGGCCACGCCGGACCGGATCCGCGAGCTGATCCAGGCCGGTATGGACGTCGCGCGCCTGAACTTCAGCCACGGCGACCGTGAAGACCACAAGCGGGTGTACGACATGATCCGCGCGGGCGCGGACTCCGAGGGGCACGCGGTCGGGATCCTCGCGGACCTGCAGGGGCCGAAGATCCGGCTGGGCCGCTTCGCGACCGGCCCGGGCTCGCTGGAGTGGCGCACCGGCGAGGAGGTGCGGATCACCGTGGACGACGTGGCCGGCACCCACGACCGGGTCTCCACCACGTACAAGGGCCTCGCCACCGACGCCCGCCCGGACGACCGGCTGCTGGTGGACGACGGCAAGGTCGGCCTGCGGGTCGTCGCCGTCGAGGGTCGTGACGTGGTCTGCCGGGTCACCGAGGGTGGCCCGGTCAGCGACAACAAGGGCCTGTCGCTGCCCGGGATGAACGTGTCCGTGCCGGCGATGTCGGAGAAGGACTGCGCGGACCTGGAGTTCGCCCTGGGCCTGCGCGTCGACATCGTTGCGCTGTCGTTCGTGCGCAGCCCGGCCGACATCGACCAGGTCCACGAGATCATGGACGATACGGGTTCGCGGCTGCCGGTGATCGCCAAGCTGGAGAAGCCGGAGGCCGTCGACAACCTCGAGGCGATCGTCCTGGCCTTCGACGGCATCATGGTCGCGCGCGGCGACCTCGGCGTGGAGCTGCCGCTCGAGCACGTTCCGCTGGTGCAGAAGCGAGCGATCCAGATCGCCCGCGAGAACGCCAAGCCGGTCATCGTCGCCACCCAGATGCTCGACTCGATGATCACCAACTCGCGGCCCACCCGGGCCGAGGCCAGCGACGTCGCGAACGCCGTGCTGGACGGGGCGGACGCCGTCATGCTGTCCGGCGAGACCAGCGTCGGCCGGTACCCGATCAAGTCGGTACGCACCATGGGGCAGATCATCGAGGCCGTCGAGGCGGGTCCGACATCGGTGCCACCGCTCAACCACGTCCCGCGCACCCAGCGCGGCGTGCTGTCCTTCGCCGCCCGCGACATCGGCGAGCGGCTCTCGGCGCGCGCACTCGTCGCGTTCTCCACCTCTGGTGACACGGTCCGGCGGCTCGCCCGCCTGCACACCCGCCTGCCGCTGCTCGCGTTCACACCGAGGCCGGAGGTGCGCAGCCAGCTGGCGATGAGCTGGGGTGTCGAGACCTTCCTCGTGGGCGCCGTGACCTCGACCGACGCGATGGTCCGCCAGGTCGACAACGCGATCCTCTCGATCGGCCGGTTCAGGGCGGGCGACACCGTGGTCATCGTGGCCGGCTCCCCGCCCGGGACGTCCGGGTCGACGAACCTCATCCGCGTGCACCGCCTGGGCGAGGACGACCACGCCTGAAGCCGGTGGCCCCTCCCCGGATCGCAGATCAGGCCGACGGCGCGGGCGTCGCCGAGGAGCCGGTCCTGACCGGTCAGGACGCCCTGGACGACCTCGTCGTGCACCTCGACCTCGAGCGGCTCGAGGTGAACCTGTTCCGCGGTGTCAGCCTGCCGCACCGGCCCACGAGGGTGTTCGGCGGCCAGGTTGCGGGCCAGGCGCTGGTCGCGGTCGGGCGGACCGTGGACCCGGACCGGCTGGTGCACTCACTGCACGCGTATTTCGTGCGGCCGGGCGACCCGGACGTTCCGATCATCTACGACGTCGAGCGGATCCGGGACGGCCGGTCGTTCACCACGCGGCGGGTGCGGGCGGTGCAGCACGGAGAGGTGATCTTCGCGCTGGCAGCCTCGTTCCAACTGCCGCAGCCCGGGATCGAGCACAGCGAGCCCGGCCCGACCGGTGTCCCGGCGCCGGAGGAGCTGCCCGACCTGGGCGAGTGGCTGCGTGGCGAGCGGACCTTCCTCTCCGGGGTGCCGCGCCCGCTGGACCTGCGCTTCGTCGAGGCCCCGCTGTGGACCTCGCGCCGCGGGCCTGCCACGGACGCGCCGCAGCGCGTGTGGATGCGCGCGGACGGGCTGCTGGCGGACGACCCGATGGTGCACGTCTGCCTGCTCACCTACGCGAGCGACCTCACCCTGCTCGCCTCGGTGCTTGCCGCACACGAACTGGACCTGCGCCGGGTCGCGCTGGCGAGCCTGGACCACGCGATGTGGTTCCATCATCCGTTCCGTGCCGACGAGTGGCTGCTGTACGAGTGCCGCTCGCCGAGCGCCTCCGGGGCGCGCGGGCTGGCGACGGGGCGATTCTTCACGCGCGACGGCCTGCTGGTCGCGACGGCGGTGCAGGAGGGGATGGTGCGCGTCCCCGACACGCGCACGTGACCTCGCTCTCGGTATCGGTTCCGGTGACGCCCGTCTCCGCGCGGCCGTCGATCAGGGGGGATAGCCTCAGTCCGTGTCTGCGTCGACCAACTCACCCACCGTCGTGACCGTCACCGGGGCCGCCGGGCAGATCGGCTACGCGCTGCTCTTCCGCATCGCCTCCGGCCAGCTGCTGGGGCCTGACACCCCGGTCCGGCTGCGCCTGCTGGAGATCCCGCAGGCGGTGAAGGCCGCCGAGGGCACGGCGATGGAGCTCGACGACTGCGCATTCCCGCTGCTCGCCGGGATCGACATCACCGACGACACCACGACGGCGTTCGACGGGGTGAACGTCGCCCTGCTGGTCGGTGCACGCCCGCGGACCAAGGGCATGGAGCGCGGAGACCTGCTGGAGGCCAACGGCGGCATCTTCGCCCCACAGGGTCGCGCGATCAACGCGGGCGCTGCGGACGACGTTCGTGTGCTGGTCGTCGGCAACCCGGCGAACACGAACGCCCTGATCGCCCGCTCCGCCGCGCCGGACGTCCCGGCGGACCGCTTCACCGCGATGATGCGCCTGGACCACAACCGCGCGATCGCCCAGCTCGCGAAGAAGCTGGACGTACCGGTCACCGAGATCACCAAGATGACGGTCTGGGGTAACCACTCGGCCACCCAGTACCCGGACCTGTATCACGCCGAGGTGGGCGGCAAGGTCGCTGCGGAGCAGGTCGAGGACGGCTGGCTGCGCGACGAGTTCATCCCGACGGTCGCCAAGCGCGGCGCGGCGATCATCGAGGCCCGCGGGGCGTCGTCCGCGGCGTCGGCCGCGAACGCGGCGATCGACCACGTCCGCGACTGGGTTCACGGCACGCCCGAGGGCGACTGGACCTCGGCCGCCATCGTGTCGGACGGTTCGTACGGCGTCACCGAGGGCCTGATCTCCTCGTTCCCGGTGGTGTCGACGGGCGGCCGCTGGGAGATCGTCCAGGGCCTGGAGCTCGACGCGTTCTCCCGCGGCAGGATCGACGCCTCCGTCGCGGAGCTGGCCGAGGAGCGCGAGGCCGTGCAGGGTCTCGGCTTGATCTGACGGAGGTGGACGGGCAGGTCCGCCCGTCCGCTCTCCGCACCACCCCGGGGCTCGTCCGGCCCGCGCTCCGCTGGGCCAGACCGCCGCTGAGGAGGTGACTCACGCCGGATCACCCCAGCTCGGCGACCGCGAACGATTCCGGGCTCAGCGTCAGCGCCTCGCCGTCGATGTGCACGTCCTCCGAGGCCAGCAGCACCCGGGCGATCGGCAGGCTCAGGTCGAACGTCACCGGGTCGTCGCCGAGGTTGACCGCCAGCCGGAGGCGCCCGCGGTGCAGGACGATCGTGCGCGCGTCGTCGTCGACGTCCACGTCGACCTCGTCCAGCCAGGGGTCCGAGAGTTCCGGGCGCGCCTTGCGCAGAGCGATCAGCTCGCGGTGGGTGGCGAGCACCGTCGCGTGCGGCTCCTCGGTGGGCTCGGTCCAGTCGAGCTTGGACTCGAGGAAGGTCTGGACGTCCGTCGGGTCCGGGACGTCCTGGGCGGCGTCCCAGCCGTGCGACGCGAACTCGGACCGGCGGCCATGGCGCACGGCGTCGTTGAGCCGGTCGTCGGGGAAGTGGGAGAAGAACTGCCAGGGGGTGCGCGCTCCCCACTCCTCGCCCATGAACAGCATGGGCGTGAACGGCGAGCAGAGCAGCAGCGCCGCCCCGCACGCGATGAGCCCCGGGCTGAGCGACGTCGTGGGCCGGTCGCCGCCCGCCCGGTTCCCGACCTGGTCGTGGTCCTGTACGTAGGCGATGAACCGGTGCGCCGGGGTCCGGCGGGTGTCGACCGGGGCGCCGTGGTTGCGGCCACGGAAGCTGCTCCAGGTGTCCTCGTGCAGGAACACCCGGGTCATGACGTGGGCGAGCCCGGTCAGCCCGGCGGTCGCGAAGTCGGCGTAGTAGCCCTGGTCCTCGCCGGTGAGCGCGACGTGCACGCTGTGATGGACGTCGTCGGCCCACTGCGCGTGCAGTCCGTAGCCGCCGCCGTCGCGGGAGGTGATCATTCGCGCGTCGTTGAGGTCCGACTCGGCGATCAGCGACAGCGGCCGTCCCAGGTGTGTGGACAGCGCATCGACCTCGATCGTCATCTGCTCCAGCAGGTGCACCGCGCGGCGGTCGTGCAGGGCGTGCACGGCGTCGAGGCGGAGCCCGTCGAGGTGGTAGTCGCGCAGCCACATCAGCGCGTTGTCGATGACGTACCGGCGCACCTGTTCGGAGTGGGCGCCGTCGAGGTTGACCGTGGGGCCCCAGGCGGTGCTGCCCGCGAAGTAGGGGCCGAACCGGTCGAGGTAGGCGCCTGACGGGCCGATGTGGTTGTAGACGACGTCGAGGACCACCCCGAGACCGCGGGCATGGCAGGCATCGACGAAGCGCTTGAACGCGTCCGGGCCGCCGTAGTTCTCGGTGACGGCGTACCAGCCGACGCCGTCGTAGCCCCAGTTGCGGTCACCGTCGACGGCGTTGACCGGCAGCACCTCGACCAGGTCGATCCCGAGCCAGACGAGATGGTCGAGCTTCTCGATCGCCGAGTCGAACGTCCCGCCCTCGGTGAACGTGCCGATGTGAAGCTCGTACAGCACGCTGCCGGGCAGCTGGCGCCCGGTCCAGGCGTGGTCCGACCAGGAGAAGGCGTCGTGGTCGTAGAGCCGCGACGCCGAGTGGACCCCCGAGGGCAGCCAGAACGAGCGGGGGTCGGGCAGCGGGGTCTCGTCGTCGCCGACGAGGAAGGAGTACGCGGCGCCGGCGCCGGCATCGGGGACGTCGGCGCGCCACCAGCCGCCCGGCTCCTCGACCATGTCGTGTTCGCGGTTGTCGACCAGGACCCGGACCCGCTTCTTCAGCGGCGCCCAGACCGCGAACTCAGCCACGGGGCAATCCTGCCCGGTCGGGCGGCGGCCCGCCGGGCCGGGCGCGGTGACGTCCTCGACGCCCCGGTCGGCCGCGACGGGCAGGACGAGATCGACGACCGCGTCCCGGCGGTGACCGCGGCGTGCTGCCTCCGGGGACGGCCTGCTCAACCCCCGTCGGGCTGGACCACGACGCCCGCCGGGTGCTCACCCGGCCCGGACCAGCAACGCGACGGGGTAGCGCGCCAGCACCTGCGCGAGGCGGGGGGCGCTGCTCTCGACGGGCGTGCCGGTGAGCACGTCCGTCCAGGACGCGGCGCCGTCCGGCAGCGGCAGCACGGTGTCCGCCCAGCCGCCACCGGCGGCGAGCCCCACCGGCAGCCGGGTCGCCACCGCCACGAGCTGCGTCGACCGGGCAAACGCGATCGCATGCTCCGCCGCCTGCCCCTCGCTCGGGACCGGCCGGTACCCGGCGAACAGCTCCGGTCGCTGCCGGCGCAGGCGCAGCGCATGTGCCGTGACCAGCAGCTTCGTCGCGCCCTCCGGGTCGACGTCGGTGCCCCCGAAGCCCGGCAGCCAGCCGCCGTCGATGCGCGCGAGGAGCCGGCGGCGCAGCTCCCAGTCGACCGGGCGCCGGTTGTCCGGATCCACGAGCGAGTACTCGTAGAGCTCGGTGCCCTGGTAGACGTCCGGCACCCCGGGCCCGGCGATCTGCAGCAGCTTCTGGCCCAGCGAGTTGCTGCGGCCCGGACCGTCGATCCGCGCGACGAACTCCGCGACCTCCGCCACGGTCCCGGCGTCGCCCAGCACCTGCTCCGGCCATGCCGCCACCGCGGCGTCCACCTCGGCGTTCGGATCGATGTGGCTGGTGACGAGCGTGGCCTCCCACGAGGCCTTGCCCAGGTAGGCCACCAGCCGCTCGGCCGAGATCGGCCAGGCGCCGACCAGGTTCTGCCACGCCAGGAGGTCCAGCGAGCGGTCCGGCAGCGGGTGGGCGGCCGCCCAACGCCGGAACCGGGGCACCCACTCGTCGGGGATCTCGGCGAGCACCGCGAGCCGGGCGCGCACGTCCTCGGAGCGCTTGGTGTCGTGCGTGGACAGCGTGGTCATGGTGCGCGGCCACGAGGCCACCCGTCCGGCGTTGCGGTCGTGGAACTCGGCGGGGGAGACCCCGAACCGGTCCGGGTCACTGCCCACCTCGTTCAGCGCGACGAGCCGGTTGTAGCGGTAGAACGCGGTGTCCTCGACGCCCTTGGCCATCACCATGCCCGACGTCTGCTGCACGCGCGTGGCCAGCGCGCCGCTCGGGTCGGCGAGCATCGTGTCGCGGATGGTGGCGAGCACGTCCGTGAGGTCCGGGCGGTGCGCACGCGCCACGGACACGGCGGTGTCGAGCGCGCTGCGCCCCTCGGGGAGGTAGCTGCGGTACACCGGGAAGCTGCACAGCAGCTCGGCGACGGCCTCGCCGGCGCGGGGGTCGGGGTCGGTGCTGGGGCCGGGGCCGGGGTCGGGGCTGGGGTCGGGGCTGGGGCTGGGGCCGGGGTCGGGGCTGGGGCTGGGGCCGGGGCTGGGGCCGGGGCCGGGGCCGGGGCCGGGGCCGGGGATTGCAGCAGGGTGGCCCTGCTCCAAACCGATTGCAGCATGGCCACCTTGCTGCAAACCCGGGACGAGCGCGGCGATCCGGCGCACCTCCGCCACAAGGATCGTGTCGGTCACGTCCCGGCGGGCCGCGTGCTCGACCGCGCGTGCGTTCTCCCTGCGCCCGAGGTGCTCGGCGGTGAGCTGGGTGAGCAGCCCCGTGCCGTCCGCGTCGACGAACACCCCGCAGACGTCGCGCAGCGCCTCGTACCCGGACGTGCCGTCGACCGGCCACGACACGGGCAGCTGCTCGCCGACGCCGAGGATCTTCTCCACCAGCAGCCAGCGGTCGGGCCCGATCGCCGCGCGCAGCCTGCGCACGTAGCCTCCGGGGTCGGACAGGCCGTCCGGGTGGTCCACCCGCAGCCCGTCGACCTCGCCCGCCGCCACCCAGCGCAGTACCTCGCCGTGCATGGCCGCGAACACCTCCGGGTCCTCGACGCGGACGGCCGCGAGTGCCGATACGTTGAAGAACCGCCGGTAGGTCAGCTCCGCCGGGCCACGTCTCCACGAGGTGAGGCGGTAGTGCTGGCGGGCGTGCACCTCGGCCGGACCTGCCGCCGAACCGTCGGCACCGTCCGCGGTGCCCGGTGCGACCGGGAAGGAGCGCTCGTAGTAGCGCAGCTCGGTGCGGTCGTCGGAGAGCGTGACCTCGGACGAGATCACCTTCTCCTCGTCTGCCGGGTCCGGCTCGGCGCCGAGGACCGGCAGCAGGATCGGGCCTGCCGCCCACTCGATGTCGAAGTACGACGCGTACCGCGAGCCCCGGCCGTGGGCGAGGACGTCCCACCACCAGGGGTTCGCCCTGGCGTCGGCCACGCCGACGTGGTTCGGCACGATGTCGAGCAGGAACCCCATGCCGTGTTCGCGCGCCATCGCGACGAGGGCGCGCCGCCCGGCCTCGCCTCCGCGCGCGCCGGACGTCCGGGTGGGATCGACGACGTCGTAGCCGTGGTTGCTGCCCTTGCCGGAGGTGAGCAGGGGTGAGGCGTACACCGCGCCCACCCCGAGCGCGTCGAGGTAGGGCACGAGCTCGGCGCCCTGCTGCAGCGTCATCTCCGCGGAGAACTGGATGCGGTAGGTCGAGGACGGGATCACCGCACTCCCTCACGTCGTCTCGGTCGTGATCCGGATGTCGTGTCGAGTTGTGCGGTCACGCCCTCGTGCTCTCCGTCCGTTGCAGGACGACGACCGAGCGGGCCGGCACCGGGCGCTTCGCCCCGCCCGCGACGCGCGGCGGGTCGGCCGCCACCACACCGGGCCCGCCGGCCAGCGTGAGCACCTCGCCGACCGCGGTATCCGCGACGATCGCCCAGCCCGTGCCGTACTCCGGCGGCGGGAGGGTGACCTCGATGTCCTCGTAGTGCGCGTTGAGGAACAGGAGGAACGAGTCGTCCGCGACCGGCTCGCCGCGGCTGTCGACCTCGGTGATGCCGTTGCCGTTGAGGAACACCGTGACGCACTTTCCGAAGCCGGAGTCCCAGTCCTGCTCGGTCATCTCCTCGCCGGAGGGGGTGAACCACGCGATGTCCGGCAGGGCCGTGCGGCCCTCGGTGCCGCGGCTGCGGCCGATCGGCCTACCCGCGAAGAACCGGCGACGCCGGAACACCGGGTGAGCCGCGCGCAGGGCGGCGACGCCGGCGGTGAAACCGACGAGGCCCGCGTTCTTGGTGAGCAGCGACCAGTCCATCCAGGCGATCTCGCTGTCCTGGGCGTAGACGTTGTTGTTGCCGCTCTGGGTGCGGCCCATCTCGTCGCCGTGCAGCAGCATCGGCACGCCCTGGGACAGGAACAGCGTGGTGATGAAGTTGCGTTGCTGCCGCGCCCGGAGCTCGAGCACCGCGGCGTCGTCCGTGGGACCCTCGACCCCGCAGTTCCACGAGCGGTTGTGGCTCTCGCCGTCGTTGCCGCTCTCGCCGTTCGCGTCGTTGTGCTTGTCGTTGTAGGACACGAGGTCGTTGAGGGTGAACCCGTCGTGGGCGGTGACGAAGTTGATCGAGGCGTAGGGGCGGCGGCCGTCGGCCTTGTACAGGTCGCTGCTGCCGGTCAGCCGGGAGGCGAACTCGCCCAGCGTGCCGGGCTCGCCGCGCCAGAAGTCGCGGACGGTGTCGCGGTACTTGCCGTTCCACTCCGTCCACAGGGGCGGGAAGTTGCCCACCTGGTAGCCGCCGGGGCCGACGTCCCACGGCTCGGCGATCAGCTTGGCCTGGCTGATCACGGGGTCCTGCTGGACCAGGTCGAAGAACACCGACAGCCGGTCCACGTCGTAGAACTCGCGGGCCAGGGTGGACGCGAGGTCGAACCGGAAGCCGTCGACGTGCATCTCGGTGACCCAGTAGCGCAGCGAGTCCATGATCAGCTGGAGGGTGTGCGGGTTGCGCACGTTCAGCGAGTTGCCCGTGCCGGTGTAGTCCATGTAGTAGTGCGGGTCGTCGTCGACCAGGCGGTAGTACGCGGCGTTGTCGATGCCCCGCATCGACAGGGTGGGGCCCATGTGGTTGCCCTCGGCCGTGTGGTTGTAGACGACGTCGAGGATCACCTCGATGCCCGCGTTGTGCAGCTCGCGGACCATCGCCTTGAACTCCTGCACCTGGCTGCCCGGTCGGGCGTTGGCCTGGGCGTAGGAGTGGTGCGGGGCGAGGAACGCGATCGTGTTGTAGCCCCAGTAGTTGGTGAGGCCCTTCTCCTGCAGGTGGTGGTCCGTGATGAACTCGTGCACCGGCATGAGCTCGACGGCCGTGACTCCCAGCCGCTTGAGATGCTCGATCATGACCGGGTGCGCGAGGCCCGTGTAGGTGCCGCGCAGCGCCTCGGGGATGTCGGGGTGCTGGTTCGTGAGGCCCCGGACGTGCGTCTCGTAGATCACGGTCTCGTGGTAGGGGATGCGCGGGTGGCGGTCGCTGCCCCAGTCGAAGAACGGGTTGACGACCACCGACTTCGGCACGAACGGCGCGGAGTCCTTCTGGTTGCGCCCGTCCGGGGAGCCGAACGGGTAGCCGAACACGGCCTCGTCCCACTGCACCGGGCCGTCGACCGCCTTCGCGTAGGGGTCGATCAGCAGCTTGTCGGGGTTGCACCGCAGGCCCTTGCCGGGGTCGTGCGGGCCGTGGATCCGGTAGCCGTAGCGCTGGCCCGGCTCCACGGTGGGCAGGTACCCGTGCCAGACGAAGCCGTCGACCTCACGCAGGGCGACCCGGGTCTCGGTCTCGTCGTCGGCGAACAGGCACAGCTCCACGCGCTCGGCGATCTCGGAGAAGATCGCGAAGTTCGTCCCGGCGCCGTCGTAGCTCGCGCCCAGTGGATAGGCACTTCCCGGCCACGGCCGCATGGGAATCCTCGTTCTCCGGCTCTCGCCGGCTCGTCGTCGTCGGTGGGGAACCCCTGTGAGGGGCGCGGGAAACGCTACCGGGACCGACCGACAGGGTCGGGACCCCACGTCCCTCCGGGTTGCTGTGCGACGCCCGTCCGTACCGGCAGTAGGTTCGCCGACCATGACCACCGTCTTCTCCCGCATCATCGCCGGCGAGTTGCCCGCCCGGTTCGTCTGGTCCGACGAGCACGCCGTGGCGTTCCTCTCGGTGAACCCGGTCGGGCCGGGCCACACCCTCGTCGTGTCGCGGCTCGAGGTCGACCGGTGGACCGATGCCTCGTCGACGCTGCTCGCCCACCTGAGCACCGTCGCGCACGCCGTGGGCCGCGCCGTCGACGCCGTGTGGGCGCCACCGCGGGTCGGTCTCATGGTGGCCGGGTTCGAGATCCCGCACCTGCACCTGCACGTCTTCCCGGCCGCCGACATGGCCCCGTTCCACTTCGCCAACGCCGCGGCGGCCGTCGATCCGGACGAGCAGGACGGGTACGCCGCGGCGCTGAGGACAGCGCTGCGGGACGCCGGGCACGGGGCGTGCGTCGCGGGCTGAGGACCGGGCCGAGCAGCAACGCCAGGGGTGACGGCCGCCGCACGGCCGTATGCGGCCGGGTCCCGGATCGCCGCGCGCCCGTGCCCGTGCATATCCCCGCTACGCGGTGCAGGCGGTGGGGTGTGTGCACGGTGTGTGTGCGGTGTGCACGGCTTCGTCGGTGTGCGCTGCACCGTGCGCGGCCTCATCGGCGCGCTGGCCCGTGCCCGTGCATACCCCTGCCACGCGGTGCAGACGGTGGGACGTGTGCACGGCGTGCGTGCGGTGTGCACGGCCTCATCGGCGCGCGCTTGTACCGTGCACCACGTCATCGCCGCGCGCTGCCTGCGCCCGTGCATACCTCCGCTACGCGGTGCAGGCGGTGGGATGTGTGCACGGCGCGTGCCCGGTGTGCACGGCCTCGTCGGTGTGCTGCACCGTGCACCACCTCATCGCCGCGCGCTGCGCGACCTCATCGCCGCGCGCTGCAAGCGTGCAATCGCTTGCCAACCGCTCGCCGCACGCCGGATACCGTTCTTCGTGCGAAACCGCCGTTCGTCGCCTCTCTCCAACCGTTCGAGGGGATGGTCGTCTTCGGCGATGACCTCATGCGTACGGATGCCTACGGTGGGCACGCGTCGGTCTCGGGCGCCCCTGCGCGTCCGCGAGTTCCCTCCGGGGACCGAAGCTGCGCGCACGTGCGGTCCCGCGGGACCGGCGGCGGGCCGACGTGCCGTGCGGCCGTCGCCAGAGCGGAGGGGTGAGCGTGCGTCGGAGCCCGAGCAGGTCACCAGGAGCCGTGGCGCATCCCGGTCTCCATCCCGGTCGGTGGCGCCTGCACCCGTCGAACGCGCCGGGGCGCGTACCGGGTGCGGCCGACCGCCCTCCTTCCGGTCGACGCCCGCGCGTGGACGACGAGCGGGGGTGGTCACCCCGCGCGACGACGGGCGTGGCGAAGTGCACACGTCCGGGTCCGCGGTGCGGGTGATCATGGACCGCGGTGGAGTCACTACTCTCGGGCCCGACCTGCAGGAGAGGAGCTGACATGGGACGGTCTCCCGACCGGCCGTATGCGCGACCCCGGGTTCGTCCCTGGACGGTCGGCCGGTGGGAGATGTGGCAGCTGCGCGGACCGGTCATCGCGGTCGTGCTGCTCGTCTGCGCCACGGCCACGCTGCTCGTCGGCGTCGAGATCGGCCCGTTGCGCCCCACCGCCCACGAGATCCTGACGACCTGCGCGCTCGTGGTGCTCGGGCTGGTGCACACCGAGATCGTGAGCAGGGTCGAGCGGATGCGCCGGCGCGTCTCCGACACGTCCTACTACGACTTCAGCTCCGTCTGGACCTTCGCGGCCGCCCTGCTGCTCCCCCCACCGCTCGCCGCGACCGTCGTCGTCGCGGTGTACCTGCACCTGTGGGTGCGGGTGTGGCGGCCCGCGAAGAGCCCGCTCTACCGCAACATCTACACCACCGCCGCGGTCGTCCTCGCAGCCCAGGCCGCGCACGCCGTCGTCAGCACCTCGGGTGGGGCTCCGCGCTGGAGCGCCGGAGCGGGCGGGCTGGCCGTGCTCGCCCTGGCCGTCGTGGTCTACGCCCTGGTCAACAACATTCTCGTGATCACTGTGATCGCGCTGCAGGACATGCCGGCCGCCGGTCGGGGCCGGGTGCGCCACCTCCTCGGCGAGGTCGACGACATCGCGCTGGAGATGGCCACTCTGTCGCTGGGTGCGCTGACCGCCGTGTCCGTGACGCTCAACCCGTGGCTCGTCCTGCTCGTGCTGGTCCCGCTGGTGGTGCTGCACCGGGCCGACATGGCGCGCCAGCTCGAGCAGCGGGCGGCGATGGACGGCAAGACCGGTCTCCTCAACGCCGCGGCCTGGCACGACAAGGCCGAGCGGGCGCTGCACCGCGCACAGCGCCAGGGAGCCGCCGCCGGTGTCCTCATCCTCGACCTCGACCACTTCAAGTCCGTCAACGACACCTACGGGCACCTCGCGGGCGACGCGGTCCTGGCCGCGGTCGCCGCGACGCTGCGCGCCGAGGTGCGGGAGGGTGACGTCGTCGGCCGGTTCGGCGGCGAGGAGTTCGTGGTGCTCCTGCGCGACCTCGACCTGACCTCGGCGGGCCACCGGCAGATGGCGACGATCGCCGAGCGGATCCGGGCGCGGATCGCCGAACTCGCCGTCGCCGTGCACACTCCGGACGGACCGCTCACGATCGACGGGGTCTCCATCTCGGTCGGTGGCGTCTTCGACCTGGGCCGCACCTGCACGCTGCAGCAGGTGCTCGGCGCGGCTGACGCCGCGCTGTACTCCGCCAAACGCGACGGGCGCAACCTCGTGCGGTTCGGCCCGCCCGGGGCTCCCGTCCCGGCCTTCCCCGGCCGTTCGCCCGCATGATCCATCCCGCCGGGCCGTCGACGGCGTCGCGCCCGCCGGGTCCACCGAGCCGCCGTCCGTAGACTGGCGCCGTGACCCTGTTGCGACGCCTGCGCGGTCCGGCCGATCTCCGGCACCTCGACGCGCGAGAGATCGCCGAGCTGGCCGCCGAGATCCGCCGTTTCCTCGTCGCCAGCGTCGCCCGGACCGGGGGGCACCTCGGGCCGAACCTCGGCGTCGTCGAGCTGACCATCGCGCTGCACCGCGTGTTCGACTCCCCGCGCGACACGCTGATCTGGGACACCGGTCACCAGGCCTACGTGCACAAGCTGCTCACGGGCAGGGTCGACGGCTGGGAGCGGCTGAAGAAGACCGGCGGGCTCTCGGGCTATCCGAGCCGTGCCGAGAGCGAGCACGACCACGTCGAGAACAGCCACGCGTCCACGTCGCTGTCGTGGGCGGACGGGCTGGCGCGGGCGTACGCGCTCGGCGGGCAGCAGCGCCACGTCGTCGCGGTGATCGGCGACGGCGCGCTGACCGGCGGCATGGCGTGGGAGGCGCTCAACAACATCGCGGCGGGCCGGGACCGCAACGTGGTCGTCGTCGTCAACGACAACGGGCGCTCCTACGCCCCGACGATCGGCGGTCTGGCGGACCGGCTCGCGTCGCTGCGGCTGCAGCCGGGGTACGAGCGGGTGCTGGAGGCCGGCAAGGACACGCTGCGCCGGACCCCGGTCGTCGGCCGGCCGATCTACGCCGGGCTGCACGCGTTCAAAGCCGGGGTGAAGGACGCGCTGAGCCCGCAGGAGCTGTTCTCCGACCTCGGGCTCAAGTACTTCGGGCCGGTCGACGGTCACGACGTGGTGGCCATGGAGTCGGCGCTGCGCCGGGCCCGGAACTTCGGCGGTCCGGTGATCGTGCACGCCGTCACCCGCAAGGGCTGCGGCTACGCGCCCGCGGAGAACGACGTCGCCGAGCAGATGCACAGCCCGTCGGCGTTCGACCCCGAGACGGGGCGCCCCACGGGGCCCACGCCGGTGGGGTGGACGACGGTGTTCGCAGAGGAGATGGTGGCGCTCGGGCACGCGCGCCGCGACATCGTCGCGATCACCGCCGCGATGCTCGGGCCGACCGGGCTGGCCCCGTTCGCCGAGGCGTTCCCGGACCGCTGCTTCGACGTCGGCATCGCCGAGCAGCACGCGCTGACCTCGGCGGCGGGCCTGGCCGCAGGCGGGCTGCACCCCGTCGTCGCGATCTACTCGACCTTCCTCAACCGGGCCTTCGACCAGCTGCTCATGGACGTCGCGCTGCACCGCCAGGCCGTCACGCTGGTACTGGACCGGGCCGGGGTCACCGGCAACGACGGGCCGTCGCACAACGGGATGTGGGACCTGTCGATCCTGGGCGTCGTGCCGGGCATGCGGGTCGCCGCCCCCCGCGACGCCGAGACGTTGCGCGAGGAGCTGGCCGAGGCCGTCGCGGTCGACGACGGACCGACGGCGCTGCGCTTCCCGAAGGGTGCGGTGATCGGGTCGGTGCCGGCGGTGCGCCGGATCGGCGGGGTGGACGTGCTGCGCGAGCCCGACCTCGACGATGCCGGGCACGACGGTCTCGCAGAGCCCGCGGTCCTGCTGGTCTGCGTCGGGGCGTTCGGCGAGCTCGGTGTCGCGGCCGCAGAACGGCTGGGGGGGCAAGGCGTGCCGGTCACGGTCGTCGACCCGCGGTGGGTGCTGCCGGTCCCGGGCGCGCTGGTCGAGCTCGCCGCCGGGCACCAGATGGTGGTCACGGTCAGCGACAGCGGGCGGCACGGCGGGTTCGGCTCGGCGCTCGCCGACGCGCTGCGCGCCGCCGAGTGCGACGTGCCGCTGCGCGACCTCGCGCTGCCTCAGGAGTTCCTCGAGCACGGCAACCGGGCGGACGTGCTGGCCGCGGTGGGCCTGACGGCGCAGGACGTCGCGCGGCGGGTGACGGAGTGGGCGGCGGCGCTGCCGGGTTCGCTGCTCGGCGTGGCGGCCGGCCGCCGCACCCGCCGGCTGGACGTGCGGGGGCTGACCAGGTTCGAGACCGGCGACGTCGACTACGGCCCGGAGGAGCAGGCGCGCTGATGCGGGTGCTGGTGGTCGAGGACGAGCGTGCGCTGGCCGACGCCATCGCCCGCGGGCTGCGGCGCGAGGGGATGGCCGTGGACGTGGCCTACGACGGCGACACCGGGCACGAGAAGTCGACCATCACCCGGTACGACGTGGTGGTGCTGGACCGTGACCTGCCGGGCATGCCGGGCGACCGGCTGTGCACCGAGATCGTCGGCTCGGGGTCGACGACCCGGGTGCTCATGCTCACCGCGAGCGGGACCCTCGCCGACAAGGTCGACGGTCTCTCCCGCGGTGCCGACGACTACCTGGCCAAGCCGTTCGACTTCCCGGAGCTGGTCGCCCGCTGCCGGGCGCTCGGCCGCCGCGCGACGCCTGCGGCGCCGCCGCTGCTGGTGGCGGGCGACGTGGCGCTGGACCCGGCCCGCCGGATCGTCCGCCGCGCGGACCGCCCGGTGGAGCTGACCCGCAAGGAGTTCGGGGTGCTCGAGGTGCTGTTGGGCGCCGGGGGAGCGGTCGTGAGCAGCGAGGAGCTGCTGGAGCGGGTGTGGGACGAGAACGCCGACCCGTTCACGACCACGGTGCGGGTGACGGTGATGACCCTGCGCAAGAAGCTCGGCGAGCCCGGAGTGATCGAGACGGTGGTGGGTGCGGGCTACCGGGTCCCCGCCGCCGGCTGAGCCCACCGGCCCGGCCGGCGCTGGTCTACGGGACGAGTGTGCGCCGTGCGAGGATCGCGCCGTGCCCGCCGCGTCCGTCGATGCCGCGCGGCCCACCCGCGAGGCGGCCGGCGCGTGGCGCACCACCGGCCTGCGGCCGGTGCTCACCGCGCTCAGCACGGGGCTCGTCGCGCTGGTCAGCGCCCTGCTCCTGTGGCTGGGCTGGCTTCTCGTCGGCGGTGTCGTGAACGCCGTTCCCGCCCTCCCACCGGGCAGCCGCGTCCGGGTCCGCGGGCTGGACGTGCCTGCCGAGCAGGTCAGCGCCGCCGTCGACGCCGCGGTGCAGGCCGAGGTCCTGCGCGTCGGCCTGATCGCCTTCCCGCTCGTCGTGGTCGCGGCGGGCCTCGTCTCGTGGTGGCTGGTCGGCCGGGTGCTCGGGCCGCTGCACGCGGTCACGGCCACGGCGCGGCGGCTGTCGGCCGAGTCGCTCGACACCCGCCTGGAGCTCAGCGACGCCCGCGGCGAGGTCGCGGAACTGGCGGCCGGCTTCGACGCGATGCTCGACCGGCTGCAGGCGGCGTTCGAGGCGCAGCGCCGGTTCGTCGCCAACGCCAGCCACGAGCTGCGGACCCCGCTGGCGGTGCTGCGGACCGAGGTCGACGTGACCCTCGCCGATCCCGACGCCGACGTCGACGAGCTGCGGCGGATGGGCGACGTCGTCCGCGAGGCCAGCCGCCGGGCCGACGACCTGATCGCGGGGCTGCTCCTGCTGGCCCGCAGCGAGGCACCGTCGGCGGTCGATCCCGCCGCGGCACGGACCGTCGACCTCGCCGACCTCGTCGTTCCCGCGCTGGCGGCGATGCGGACCGAGGCCACGCGGCGCGGGCTGCGGGTGCGCGAGCAGCGCGCGCCCGCGCCGACGGTGGGCGACCCGGTGCTGCTCGAGCGCGTCGCCGGGAACCTCGTGGAGAACGCGGTGCGGCACAACGTGCCGGCAGGCTGGGTGGAGATCCGCACCGGCGCGCGGGGGGCGTCCGCCGAGCTGTACGTGAGCTCGAGGGGACCCGAGATCGCTCCGGAGCGGGTGGAGGAGCTGTTCGAACCGTTCCGGCGGGGGCCGGTGGACCGCACGGCCGACACGCCCGGCTCGGGGCTGGGGCTCTCGATCGTCCGCGCGGTGGTGCACGCGCACGGGGGCACGGTGGTGGCCGAACCGGTGCCGGGTGGTGGGCTCACCGTGGTCGTGCGCCTCCCGGCACCCGGCGGAGCGCTGCGGGACCGTGCGGGACACCTCGACCCGCACTGAAGGGTGCCGACAGTTCAGGCTCGCACCTGAGGGTCGGTCAGCCGACGGGGCGGGCGAGGTCGGCGAGCACGGGAGCGGTCAGCTCGACCTGCCACTCGCGTGCGCCGCCCGCGCGCAGCGCCGTGGCGATCTCGCCGTCCGCGGGCGGGGACCAGCAGACGCGGCGCAGGAGGTCGGGCTGCAGCAGGTTCTCCGCCGGGATCGACCACTCCGCCGAGATCGCCGCGATGCCCGCGCGGGCCGCCGAGAGCCGGGCGGCGGCGGCGGGGTCGCGGTCGGCCCAGCGCGCGACGGGCGGAGGTCCGTCACCCGGGACCGTCACCTTCGGGAGCTCGTCGGGAGCGAGGCGCGCCGCCTGCGCCAGCGCCGCGTACCAGTAGGGTGTGAGGCGCCGCTGCGCCCGGCCGCGGAACACCGGGAGGACCGCGAGCGCCGCAGACGAGGTGGGCGCGACGACCGCGGCCTCGACGATCGCCGCGTCGGGGAGGACCCGGCCGGGGGCGATGTCGCGCTCGGCGGCGAGCCGGTCCCGGGCCTCCCACAGCGCCCGGACGGCGGCCAGCGCCTGGGGCTTGCGGATCTTGTGAATGCCGGAGGTCCGTCGCCAGGGCTCGGCCCGCGGCGGGGGCGGCCCCGCGGTCCGCACCGCCTCGAACTCCTGGCGGGCCCACTCGAGCTTGCCCTGTTCCGCCAGCAGCGCCGCGAGGACGTCGCGCAGCTCGGCCAGGACCTCGACGTCCAGCGCCGCATAGACCAGCCAGTCGTCGGGCAGCGGGCGCCGCGACCAGTCGGCCGCGCCGTGCCCCTTCTCGAGCGAGAGGCCGAGCATCTGCTCCACCAGCGGGCCCAGCCCGACCCGGGGCAGGCCGGCGAGCCGCCCGGCCAGCTCGGTGTCGAACAGCGAGGCGGGCGCGAGGCCCACCTCGGCCAGGCACGGCAGATCCTGCGAGGCCGCGTGCAGCACCCACTCGGGCCCGGTCAGCACGGGGTCCAGCTCGTGCAGGTCGCTGCCGAGCGGGATCGGGTCGATCAGCGCGGTGCCGGCCCCCGCGCGGCGCAGCTGAACCAGGTACGCCCGCTGCGAGTACCGGAAGCCGGAGGCCCGTTCGGCGTCGACGGCGACCGGGCCGGTGCCCGCCGCCAGCTTCTGCGCCACGTCGGCCAACCCCGTGCGGTCGGCCACGACCCGCGGCAGCCCGCCCGCCGGGACCAGCAGGGGAACCGGTCCCGGCTCTGGTGCGGGTTCCGGGGTGATCCTGCTGGTCAGCGGATGACCCCGGCCCGCATGGCGAGCGCGACCATCTGAGCGCGATCGCCGGTTCCGAGCTTGCGCCCGATGCGGGACAGGTGGCTCTTGACCGTGAGCGCGGACAGGCTCAGCGCCTCGCCGATCTCCTTGTTCGACTGCCCGTCGGCGACCAGCTGCAGCACCTCGACCTCGCGCGCCGACAGCTCCCGCGGGGTGTTGTCGGTGCCGGGCACGCGGGTGCCGGTGGCGAGCAGCGGGGCCACGGTCGGGTCTGCGTAGACCCCGCCGTCCAGCACGCGCTTCACGCCGTCGGTCACCACGGCCGGCGACGCCGACTTGAGCAGGTAGGCCTGCGCACCGGCCTGGAAGGCCGACCGCACCGCGTACGGGTCGTCCGACGACGCGAGCACGACGAGCCGGTTCCAGCCCAGCGAGCGCAGCTCCGTCACCAGATCCAGCCCGCTGCCGTCGGGCAGCCCGAGATCGAGGATCGCCAGGTCGCACGGGCCGTTGGCCTGTGCTCGCGCACGCGCCTCGGCGACGGAGGCCGCTTCGTGCACGGTCACCGCCCCCATGGTGCGCAGCCGCGCGGCGATCGCCTCGCGCAGGAGCGGGTGGTCGTCGACCACGAGCACGGTGAACTGCTCCTCGCGCGGATGCGGGATCGTGGCCGGCGACAGCACCGCTCCGGTGGTTCCGCGCACGGTCGCGCCCTGGCCAAGTACGGCCACGTCATCTACCTCCTGGAGTCGGTCGTTGCCCCCGACCGCCACCAGCCCCTCGACTGGCGGACGGTGCCGTTCGACCACCCGAGGTGGTGTCGTAGGACGAACCCTACCCTCCAAGCGGTCTAACGTCGTGTATGCCCTCGCATCCGGACGTGCGAAGGTTACAGCCCCTCGGCCTGCGATCACTCAGCAGAGTGGTCATCCGGTCACGTTCCGGCACATCGGGGCAGGGCTGCGGCGGCGAGTTCACCCGATCCGGTGAGCCATCGCGGCGGTACCGACGGGGGGCAGGCCCGCCGCCGTCGCGATCAGCGTGCAGAAGGCCTCGGCGTGGCAGCGGAGGTCCTCGTTCGCCCCCTCGGCGGCCACCGGGGTCCAGGAGGCCCGCAGCTCGACGTCGTCGTTGCGCCGCGGGCCGGCGATGTCGCCGAACCGCACCGACGAGGTCTGCGTGACGGTGCCGCCGAGCGCGACGTACGCCGCGCCGTTCTGGTCGAGCGCCTCGGTGAGCCACGACCAGCCGACGGTCGGCAGCATCTCGTCGCCCACCTGCTCGGGATCCAGCCGCGCCTGGACGAAGCACACGAGCCGGAACCGCCCCTCCCACGCCTCCTGCCCGGCGGGGTCGTGCAGCAGGATCAACCGCCCCGACGTGTCCGGCTCGTCGAGGTCCTCCCCGGGACGGCGGGCGACGTCGGCCTCCACGCTGACGGCCCAGGTGAAGGGGGCCAGCCGCGGTGGCGCGTCGAGCGGGGCCACCACGAGCTCCGGGCGTGGCCGCACACCCGACAGGGCGGCGACGGCGCGCCGGAACTCCTCCGGAGGGCCGTTCGGGTCGGACACGAGCGGGGACTCTAGATCGAAGCTCAGGGGCACCGGCACAGGCGCGCCGGTGCCCGATCGGGAGAGCTCGGCCGTGGCCGTGGGGCACCGGCCGCGGCCGTCGCCCTCGCGCGCGGCACTCCGGGGCCGGCGTGGGAGGATGGCCAGGTCATGGTCACCTCGCCCGCACCTGCCGTGCCGCCCCTCCAGCGGGCGCGCCGGGATCTGCGCGACGCCCCGTTCCTCGTCGCGGCCCGCGGCGGGCGTCCCGCACGCGTTCCGGTGTGGTTCATGCGCCAGGCGGGCCGGTCGTTGCCCGAGTACCGCGCGCTCCGCGCCGACACGGGCATGCTCGCCGCCTGCCTGACCCCCGAGCTCGCCTGCGAGATCACGATGCAGCCGGTGCGCCGGCACAGGGTGGACGCCGCGATCCTCTTCAGCGACATCGTCGTGCCGCTGCACGCCGCGGGCATCGGCGTCGACATCGTGCCCGGCACGGGGCCCGTCGTCGCGGCGCCGGTGCGCACGGCCGCGCACGTCGAGCGGTTGCCGGCCCTGCATCCCGAGCAGGTCGCACCGGTCGCCGAGGCCGTCGGCCTGCTGGTGCGCGAGCTGGGCACCACACCGCTGATCGGCTTCGCCGGCGCGCCGTTCACCCTCGCATCGTACCTGGTGGAGGGCGGCCCGAGTCGCAACCACGAGCGCACGAAGGCCCTCATGCACGCCGCCCCGGAGGTGTGGCACGGCCTGATGGCGCGGCTCGTGGACATCACCGCGACGTTCCTGCGCGCGCAGGTCGACGCCGGGGTGGACGCCGTGCAGCTGTTCGACTCGTGGGCGGGTGCGCTCTCGCTGCGCGACTACCGCGAGTACGTCCTGCCGCACTCCGCGCGGGTGCTCTCCGGGCTGGCCGACGCCGGCGTGCCGCGGATCCACTTCGGGGTCGGCACCGGTGAGCTGCTGGGCGCGATGGCCGAGGCGGGTGCGGGCGTCGTGGGGGTCGACTGGCGGGTGCCGCTGGACGAGGCCGTCCGGCGGACCGGCGGCCGCGTCGCGCTGCAGGGCAACCTGGACCCCGCGGTGCTGTTCGCCGACGCCGGGACCATCGCCGCGGAGGCGCGCCGGATCGTCGGGGAGGGTCGCGCGGCGCCGGGGCACGTGTTCAACCTGGGGCACGGGGTGCTGCCGGGGACGGACCCGGACGCCCTGACGCGGCTGGTCGAGCTGGTGCACGGTCTGGAACCGTGAGCCGGAACAGTGAGCCCGGAACTGTGAGCCCGGAACAGTGAGCCCGGAACAGTGAGCATCGTGCGGGTCGCCGTCGTCGGCGGCGGGGTCTCCGGGCTCGCCGCCGCGCACCGGTTGCGGTCGCTCCTCGGCCCGGCCGCCGAGGTCGTCGTGCTGGAACAGCGCGATCGGCTCGGTGGGGTCCTGCGGACCGTCGACCTCGCGGGCGTGCCCTACGACGTCGGCGCCGAGGCGTTCCTGTGGCGGCGCCCCGAGGTGCGCGGGCTGCTCGACGAGCTGGGCCTGGCCGGCGAGGCGGTGCACCCGGCAGGCGCGGCGCCGTCCCTGCGGACCGGGGGCGGCACACGCCCACTGCCGCCCGGAACGCTGCTGGGGGTGCCGACGAGTGCCGCCCGGCTCGACGGCGTGCTGTCGCCCGCCGGGACGGCCGTGGCGCGGGCCGAGCGCGACCGGCCGCTCGCGTGGACACCCGGTGGTGACGTCGCGCTCGGCGGGCTGCTGCGGGAACGCTTCGGCGACGAGCTCGCGGACCGCCTGGCCGACCCCCTGCTCGGCGGCGTGTACGCGGGCCGGGTGGACCTGCTGGGCCTTCGTGCGACGCTGCCTGCCGTCGCCGCCGCGCTGGACGCGGGCGCGCCGTCGCTGACCGCCGCCGCGGACCGCGCCACCGCCGTCCCCGCGAGCGAACCCGGGTCCGCACCGTCGGCAGACCCGGTGTTCGCCGCTCTCCGCGGCGGCTACGTGACGCTCGTCGACGCGCTCGCGGCCGCCGTCGACGTCCGGCTGTCCACCACCGTCCGCGCGCTGCAGCGGCTCCACGACGGCTGGCGGCTGGTCCTGCGCCCGGGCCAGGACGCGCTCGACGTGGACGCCGTGGTGCTCGCCGTCCCCGCCCCCGCGGTCGCGCGGCTGCTGGGCGGGGTCGCCCCCGCCGCCGCCCGCGTGGCGGCGGAGATCGAGCTGGCGTCGTCCGTCGTCGTCGCGCTCGCCTACCGGGACGCTGACGCGCCCCGGCTGCCGATGACGTCCGGTGTGCTGGTCTCGACGGGGGAACCCCTGTCGATCAAGGCAGCGACGCACTCGTCGCGCAAGTGGGCGCACCTCGCGGCCGCGGCCACCGACGGTCTGGTCCGGCTGCGGACATCCCTGGGCAGGTTCGGTGAAGAGACGACGCTGCAGGTCGACGACGCCGAGCTGGTCGCCCGTTCCCGGGCCGACCTCGCCGTGCTCGCCGGCATCACCGCCGCACCGGTCGCGGTGCACGTCCAGCGGTGGGGCGGCGGCCTGCCGCAGTACGGGGTCGGGCACCTCGACCGGGTGCGCGTGATCGACGACGCCGTCGCCGCGGTGCCGGGCCTGGCGGTGGCCGGGGCCGCGCTGCACGGCGTCGGGGTGCCGGCCTGCGTCGGGACGGCGCAGCTGGCGGCGGAGCGGGTGGCCGTGCAGCTCACGGGTGGCAAGCTCGCGGATGGCAGGATGGGCGCATGGCCCACCTCGACTACGCCACGCTGAACTCGACCGTCCGCTACACCATGTGGTCGGTGTTCCGAATGGAGCCGGGCCGGCTCGACGACGACCGGGGCGCGGCCGCGTCGCAGGCGGCGGAGTTCGTCGACGCGCTGGAGGGCAAGGGCGTCGTGGTCCGCGGGGTGTACGACCTGGCGGGGATGCGCGCCGACGCCGACTACATGGTGTGGTGGCACGCAGAGGAGATCGAGTCACTGCAGGCGGCGTACGCCGCCTGGCGCCGGACCACCACGCTGGGCCGCGCCAGCGTGCCGGTGTGGAGCCAGGCCGCCCTGCACCGCCCCGCCGAGTTCAACAAGAGCCACGTGCCGGCGTTCCTCGCCGGTGAGGAGCCGCGGCGGTACCTGTGCGTGTACCCCTTCGTGCGTTCCTACGAGTGGTACCTGCTGCCAGACGCCGAGCGTCGGCAGATCCTCGCCGACCACGGCAAGGCCGCGCGGGGCTACCCCGACGTGCGCGCGAACACGGTGTCGTCGTTCGCCCTCGGCGACTACGAGTGGATCCTCGCGTTCGAGGCGGACGAGTTGCACCGGATCGTCGACCTCATGCGCGACCTGCGCGCCACCGAGGCCCGTCGGCACGTCCGCGCGGAGATCCCGTTCTTCACCGGGCCGCGGGTGCAGGTGGGGGACCTGGTCGCGACGCTGCCGTAGGAGTAGCGCTGGAATAGCGCTACGCTCGGAGTATGGCGACGATCCAGATCCGGGACATTCCCGACGACGTGCACGAGCAGCTGCAGCGTCAGGCACGCGACGCCGGCCAGTCGCTCCAGGCATACATGCGCGAGTACATCGTCTCGAGTAGCCGAGCGCGAATGCGGTGGGCGGATGCCGTGGACGAGTGGGAGGCGTACCTCAGGGCGAATCCACCGTCGGTGACCCGTGAGCAGATCCTGAACGATCTCGACGACGACCGTGACCGCTGACGGGGTGGTGCTCGACGCGTCCGTGGCCGCGACCGCTCTCGTCGAGGTGACACTCCAGGCGGAGCGCCTGCGTCACCGTTTGGCGCAGGTCGTCACGCACGCGCCGCACCTGATCGATGCAGAGGTCGGGAGCGTGCTGCGCCGCAGATCGTCGGCGGGCCACATCGCTGCCGACGTCGCGGCAGGAGCTCTTCGCGCGCTCGGCCTGCTCGTGGGCGAGCGGTATCCGCACGGTCCGTTGGCGGCCGCCGCATGGGCCCTGCGCGACAACGTCACCTATTACGACGCCCTCTACGTCGCCCTCGCCGCCCGCCTCGGCTACCCGCTGCTCACCGCCGACGCACGCCTCGCCGGCGCTCCCGGCCTGCCCTGCGCCGTCGAGCTGATCGGCTGACCTAACCCTCCTTCGGCACCAGCCGCATCGAGATCGAGTTGATGCAGTACCGCAGGTCGGTCGGCGTCGAGTAGCCCTCGCCCTCGAACACGTGCCCGAGGTGGCTGTGGCAGTTCGCGCACACCACCTCGACCCGACGCATCCCCAGCGTGGTGTCCACCCGCTCGATCACCGCGTCGCCCGCCAGCGGCGTGAAGAACGAGGGCCACCCGCAGTGCGACTCGAACTTCGCGGTGCTGCGGAACAGCTCCGCGCCGCAGGCACGGCAGGTGTAGACGCCCTCGGTCGTGGTGTCGGTGTACTCACCCGCGAACGGGCGCTCGGTACCGGCCTTACGCAGCACCTGGTACTCCGCCGGGGTCAGCTCGGCGCGCCACTCGGCGTCGCTCTTGACGACCTTCGGGGCGCTCTCGGTCTCCATGCGTCCCAGAGTAGGACGGTCGAGAGGACATTTCGAAGGCTCCCGGAGCGCGCAGGCGCGCGGGCCGGCCGTCGAACCGCCCTCTCACAACCAGGTGCCGACGACGAACAGGAGCGCGTCGTACACGGTGTAGGCGGCGATCGCCAGCAGGAGCCCCGCCAGCGCCACGGCCGCCCACCAACGCCCGCCCTCGGCGCGGTTGGCCGAGTCGGCGAAGGTCCGCACGCCGTCGAGGTAGCCCTCGATCGTGAACGTCGGGCCCTCGTGCAGCATGCGGTCCAGGTGCGCGGCAAAGGCCTGCGCCTCGGGATCGTCGGGATCGAGCCCGAGCAGGTCGTCGTCGAAACGCGGCGAGCGCTCCGGGGTGGGATCGGCCACGGCACCAGGCTAGTGACGGGGCACTGGCCAAAGCGTCCGGGGACACCGGACTACAGTCCTCGCTGTGCCGATGACCGCCAAGTACGCCACGTCCTGCGCGGTGTGCGCCTCGGCCATCCGGCCGGGGGTGGAGATCGCGAAGTCGGGCAGCGGGTGGGCGCACGAGGGGTGCGCCGGGTCGACGGCGGACACGGCGGAGGACGGGACGGCGGCCCGGCCGGCCCGCTCCGCGCCCCGGCCCGAGCTGCCCGCGACCGACGGCGCACTCGAGGTGTGGACCGACGGTGCCTGCTCGGGGAACCCCGGCCCCGGTGGCTGGGCGTGGGCGACGCAGGACGGGCGTCAGGACAGCGGCGGTGAGGCACGGACCACCAACCAGCGCATGGAGATCCGGGCGGCGCTGGAGGCGGTACGGGCACTGCCGGGTCCCCTGGTCGTCGTCAGCGACTCGACCTACGTCGTCAACTGCTTCCGCGACGGCTGGTGGAAGGGCTGGCTCGCGCGCGGCTGGACGACGAGCGCGAGGAAGCCGGTGGTGAGCCGCGATCTGTGGGAGCCGTTGATCGCGCTGGTCACCGAGCGGGGGGACGTGTCGTTCCGGTGGGTGAAGGGTCACTCGGGGGACCCGATGAACGACCTGGTCGACGCGCTGGCCGTGGAGCAGTCACGCGCGGTGGCATGACGGCGTGACGGCATGGCCGGCCGGGGCACCGGCCGCTGCACCATGCGGGTCAGGCCGCTGCGGTGGACGGGTCTCCGTCGATCGCGGCGCGCCGCGGGGTCGGTCCGGACGCGCCGCGTCAGCCGGTACATGTGTCGCGTGTCACTCCGATGGACGACAGTTGTGTAACAGTCTGTCGCCAGATGACGATCAATGACCGAGGTCGCTCCCCGCGCCGGTTGTGTCCGGCAGGGCGCCGAGCCGTGGCGCCCTTTCCTCCTTCGCCGGCGAATCATATGCGCGTCGGTCTGTTTATCGTTGTCCGGACGCCGTTCACGCGCATTGTTGTGAAGGCCGTTCGACATCGGTCCGATGGGGACCACTGAGAATCGGTTTACCGTTCCGTCGGCTCGTCGTTGCAGCTCAGGGCGTTGCCATCGAGTACCGGACGCCATTCTTCTGGTCCGTCCGAGTGATTGCCGCCGATTCGTGAAACGCGGACGAGCGTATCGCTGACAGATAACCGTCAGAGGTCGCACGATTGTCGGGGTGCCCGGGAGTGTGCGGTCACGCGGCGTCGCAACGAGAGATCCTGCGGGAGACGAAGGGGAGCGCATGGGCAAGGGTGCCCGCACCACGGATGGGGCGGCGCGCACGATCGGCCGACTCGGACACCTCGATCTGATCACCGGCAGTGGGTGGCCGACCGGCGGCCCGGACAGGGACCTGTTCACGGGTTGGGTCGCTGTCGTACCGGCTCCGCGCCCCGCTGACGAACCGATCGACGGGCCGGACGGTGGACGGTATCGGTGTACGACCCCGGTGCCGGTCGATGCGACGTCTCGCCTCCCTGTCGTCCCGGGCCGCTCGAACGGCGTCTCCGCGTCGGATCCCGAGTGCCGGACGTCCCCTGTCCCGGTTGTCCGCCTGTGTCCGAACGGCGCCTCCGCATCGGTTCCCGAGGGGCCGACCTCCCCCTTTCCGGTCGTCCCCCCCTGCCCGACCGGCCCCGTACCCGAGCCCGAGGGGCCGACCTCCCCCTTTCCGGTCGTCCCCTCCCGCCCGACCGGCCCCGTACCCGAGCCCGAGGGGCCGACCGCCCGCTTTCCGGCCGTCGCCCCGCTTCGTCCGGCGGCGGACCCGACGAGGGCGCGGGTCCGCGCGACTGCCGCCCGCCCCGCCGCGCACCGGGCGTACCCGGGCCCGGTCCTGGTTCCCGCCACCGAGGGGCTCACCGAACGGATGCCGGTCGTGCCCCCGCGGCCGTCCACCGCGCCCACCGTCGAGCGGGCGACGTCGCGGGTGCCGCACACCCCGGTGCCGAGCAGGCACCGGCGTCCCGAGGACCGTCGGCCCGCCCCGCCCGCCGCGGGTGCGCACGCCGCGCCGCCGCCCCGCCCCGCCCCGCCCGCCCGGGACCGCCCGACCTCCTCGGCGGTCTACCTCGGCGGGCTGGCCGCCCCGAAGCGCACCCTGCGCGACATCCTCGAGGCCACCGCCCGGGCACACCCGCGCGCCGCGGCCATCGACGACGGCCGTCAGGTGCTCGACTACGCCACGCTCCTGCGTGAGATCGACGTACTCGGTGTCACCCTCGGCTCGTGCGGCATCGGGTCCGGCGACCGGGTCGGCATCCGCGTCCCGTCGGGCACCGCCGACCTGTACGTCGCCGTCCTGGCGACACTGTCGATCGGTGCCGCGTACGTGCCGGTCGACGCCGACGACCCCGACGCGCGCGCCGACACGGTGTTCGGCGAGGCCGGGGTCTGCGCCGTGATCGGCGCGGAGCGCGCCGTGACGCTGCGCTCCACGCCCCCGAAGCGCATCGGGCCGCGGCTGCCCGGGCCGCACGACGACGCCTGGATCATCTTCACCTCGGGCTCCACCGGGAAGCCGAAGGGTGTCGCGGTCACGCACCGCAGCGCCGCGGCGTTCGTCGACGCCGAGGCCCGGCTGTTCCTGCAGGACCGCCCGCTCGGCACGAGCGACCGGGTGCTCGCCGGCCTGTCCGTCGCCTTCGACGCCTCCTGCGAGGAGATGTGGCTGGCCTGGCGGCACGGTGCCTGCCTGGTGCCCGCACCGCGCTCACTGGTCCGCTCCGGGGCCGACCTGGGCGACTGGCTCGTCGAGCAGCGGATCTCGGTCGTCTCGACGGTGCCGACGCTCGCGGCGCTGTGGCCCAGCGAGCAGCTGAGCGGCGTCCGGCTGCTGATCCTCGGCGGCGAGGCCTGCCCGGAGAAGCTCGCCCACCGGCTCGCGCAGGCGTGCACCGAGGTGTGGAACACCTACGGCCCCACCGAGACGACCGTCGTCGCCTGCGCCGCGCAGATGCACGTCGACGAGCCGGTGCGGATCGGCCTGCCGCTCGACGGCTGGCACCTCGCCGTCGTCGATCCGGACACCGGCGTCCCCGTGGACGCGGGCGGCATCGGCGAGCTGGTGATCGGCGGTGTCGGCACCGCCCGCTACCTGGACCGGGAGAAGGACGCCGCGAAGTTCACGTCGTTGCTCGCGCTGGACTGGGACCGCGCCTACCGCAGCGGTGACCTCGTCCGGGCCGACCCCGAGGGCCTGAGCTTCATCGGGCGTGCCGACACCCAGGTCAAGATCCGCGGCTTCCGCATCGAGCTCTCCGAGATCGAGGCCGTGCTGCTGCAGATGCCCGGCGTCGGGCAGGCCGTGGTGAGCACCTACGAGTCGGCGCCCGGCCTCACCGAGCTGGTCGCCTACTACAGCCCCGCCCCGGGCTCGGCGGTCGACGCCGAGGGGATCCGCACGACGCTGCGCAACCGGCTGCCCGGGCACATGGTGCCGGGCTACGTCGAGGAGCTCGCCGAGATCCCGATGATGACCAGCGGCAAGGCGGACCGGAAGGCGCTCCCGCCGCCCCAGCGACGCAGTGGCGGCGCCTCGCCCGAGGCCTACGTCGCGCCGGTGGGCCGGGTGGAGACCGTTCTGGCCGACGCGCTCGCCGAGATCGTCGGGCTGGACAAGGTCTCGGTGGAGAGCCACTTCTTCGACGACCTGGGCGCGAACTCCCTGATGCTCTCCCACTTCGCGGCGCTGGTCCGCAAGGCGGGCGGCCTCCCGCCCGTCGCGATGCAGGACGTCTACCAGAACCCGACCGTCCGCTCGCTCGCCGCCGTGCTGCCGAAGGGGGACGCGCCCGCACCGGTGGCCGTTCCGGAGCCGGCCGCGGTCCCGCCCGTCGGCACGCTGTCGTACGTCTTCTGCGGGTCGATGCAGCTGCTGGTGATGATCGGCCTGGTCGCGCTCGGCGCGGTCCTGTTCGACATCGGTCTGCGGTGGATCTGGCCGGTGACCGACCCCGTGCAGATCTTCGTGCGGACCAGCGCGTTGAGCACCGCGACGCTGGCGGCGTTCGCCCTCCTGCCGGTGCTGGCCAAGTGGCTGCTGATCGGCCGGTGGAAGCCGCAGGAGATCCGCCTGTGGAGCCTGTCGTACCTGCGGTTCTGGGCGGTGAAGACGCTGATCCGGACGAACCCGTGGGTGATGTTCGCCGGCTCACCGCTCTACCTGATGTACCTGCGCGCGCTCGGTGCGAAGATCGGCAAGGGGGTGACGATCTTCTCCCCGACCGTGCCGGTGTGCACCGACATGCTCCGGATCGGGTCGCACACCGTGATCCGCGGTGGTGCCTCGTTCAGCGGCTACCACGCCGACGGCGGGGTGATCCGCACCGGCGCCATCACGATCGGCGCGGATGCCGTCGTCGCCGAGGGCGCCGTCCTGACCCCGGGGACGTCGATGGGCGACGGTGCCCAGCTCGGGCACGCCTCGTCGCTGCACACCGGGCAGTCGATCCCGGCGGGGGAGCACTGGCACGGCTCACCTGCCCGGCCCACCGACACCGACTTCGGCGGTGCCGACCCGGCCCGCTGCGGTGGGGTCCGCCGGTTCCTCTACAGCTGCCTGCAGCTGTTCAACCTGCTGGTGCTCGCGCCCGCGGTGGCGACGGCCGTGCTCTGGGTGCTGCAGAAGATCTCCTACGTCTCCAGCATCGTCGGGCCGGGGCCGATCGCCGCGATGCGCGGCGGGTTCTACCTCGAGCAGCTCGCCCTCGCCGCCGCGGTGCTGTTCGGCGGCTTCGCCCTGGGCCTGCTCTACGTCGCCACCCTGCCCCGGCTCCTGCGCCGCTTCCTCGTCCCGGGCAGGGCCTACCGGCTCTACGGCATCCGGTACTGGGTGCTGCGGTTCATCGCGCGCACGACCAACGTGCCGCTCTTCGTCACCTTCTTCGGCGACAGCTCCTACATCGTGGGCTACCTGCGCTGGGTCGGTTACCGGGTGCCGCGCACGGGCCAGACAGGCTCGAACTTCGGCGCCCTGCTCACGCACGTCACGCCCTACCTGTGCGTGATCGGCGAGGACACGATGGTCTCCGACGGTGTCGCGCTCACCACCGCCTCCTACTCGAGCACCTCGTTCACGACCGGGGAGACGTCGATCGGGGCCCGCAGCTTCCTCGGCAACTCGATCACCTACCCGGCGGGCGGCCGGATCGGGGAGAACGTCCTGGTCGGCACCAAGACCATGATCCCGATCGACGGGGAGCTGAGGCACGACACCGGCCTGCTCGGCTCACCGTCGTTCGAGATCCCGCGGTCGTCGAGCTCCCAGGGCCGCAAGGACCTGTCCCGCAAGCAGTTCCGCCGGCGCCTGAGCGGCAAGAACCGGCACAACATCGGCACCATGGCGATCTTCCTGGGACTGAACTGGATCCGCCTCTACGTGACGCTCCTGCTCGGCTTCACGACCGTCGACCTCTACCAGCCCTACGGGATCTGGGCCCTGGCGCTGGGCCCGGTCGTCATCGCGGTGTTCAACTTCTTCTTCTCGGTCCTCGTCGAGCGGGCCTCCACCGGCTTCCGCCGGATGCGGCCGCAGTTCTGCTCGATCTACGAGCCGTACTTCTGGTGGCACGAGCGGTTCTGGAAGCTCAGCATCCAGGCGGCCGTGTTCAACGGGACGCCGTTCAAGGCGATGACGTGGCGACTGCTCGGCGTGCGCACCGGCCGACGGCTGTTCGACGACGGCTGTGCCATCACCGAGAAGACGCTCGTCCGCATCGGTGACCACGGCACGCTCAACGCCGGCGCCACGCTGCAGGCCCACTCGATGGAGGACGGCGTGTTCAAGTCCGACCACATCGCCGTCGGCTCCGGCGTCACGATCGGCACCGCGTCGTTCGTCCACTACGGGGTCACGATCGGTGACGGCGCGGTGCTCGCGCCCGACTCGTTCGTCATGAAGGGCACCGAGGTGCCGACCCGGGCCCGGTGGCAGGGCAACCCGGCGCGGGAGGTCGCAGCCAGGGCGGAGCCGCGCGTGGCAGCCACGGCGCGGTCGCGCGTGCCGATGCGGATCTGAGCCGCCGGACCTGCGGGGACGCCCTGCCGGGTGTCGCCCTCCGCGGTCCGGACATCCCGGGCGGCGGTCCGCGCCGCGGTTGCGTCCTTTTCCGTCGGCGGTCGTCCCGGTGCGCCCGGCTGCGATTCCGCCCGCTGTGGCGGACATCCTCGGACGATTCCCTCCGATGTTGCGAATCTCTCGTTCCGGACCGGTGAAAAAGGTTGCGTGCCGTTATCGAATCGATATCTATGCAGGTCAGAGCGCCAGTCGAGGCGAGCCGGAGAAATACAGATTCGGCTGAACGAGTGATTGCCGCTCCTCGCTGAAACAAGCGGGGCCGGATCGGAGAAAGCCATATGCGTCGGTTTGGCTGCGATTGCAGCAGCGCGCACGGGGGGTACATGTCGGGGCCGCAGCTGAGCGTGTCAGCGGCAAGAGGGGAGCTCGATGGGTAAGGACGCCCGCAACGTCGGACCGGTACCGCACACGAACGGTCGTGCGGGCCACCTCGACCTCGCCGTCCGGGACGACCGGCCGGTCCCCCGACACCGTGGGGCGGCCGATCCGGTCGCGGAGGATCCCACGTGCCTTCTCCCGGTCGCGCCGACCGAGCGCATCCGCCCGGTCTCGCAGGCGGCCGACGCGGGTACGGAGCGCGTCCCGGTGGCCCCGTCCCCGCGCCCGCGCCCGCGCGCAGCGCCCGACCCGCCGGACCGGCGCCCTGCCCGGCCACCCGCGCCGCCGCCGGTCGACGGGACGCGCCCCGTCCCCCGGCACGTCGCGGAGCCCCCGGTACCGGGTGAGCCGCCGACCCGGCGGATCCCGGCGGTCGGCACGGATGTCCCCACCGTCCAGATCCTGGCCGTCTATCCGGAGAACGCCGCCACGATGCGGATCCCGGTGGTGCCACCGCCGCCCGCCCGGCCGCCCGGGCATCGGCGGCCGGTCCCGGGGCGCACCGTCCGGCCGAGCCCGCGTCCCCGCCACGGCGCCCACCGCGCGGCGACCCAGCGCCTGCGGACACCGTCCGACCTGGCGATCTACCCCACCCCGGCGCCCCGCCGGGTCCGGACGCTGCTCGACATCGTCGAGTCGGCCGCCGAGCGCCACCCGGCAGCACCGGCCCTCGACGACGGCCGGCCGGTCACCTACCGCGAGTTGATGCAGCGGGTGCAGGGTGTCGCCGCGATGCTGCGCTCCTCCGGGGTCGCTGCGGGCGACCGCGTCGGGGTCCGGATGTCCTCCGGCACCACGGACCTCTACCTGGCGATCCTCGGGGTGCTCGCGGCCGGGGGTGCCTACGTGCCCGTCGACGCCGACGACCCCGACGACCGCGCGGAGACCATCTGGGAGGAGGCCGACGTTCGCGGCGTGCTCGGCGACGGGATGGCGTTCACCCCCCGCAGCACGGCACACCGGCGCGTCGTGAGCCGGCGCCCGACGCCCGACGACGACGCGTGGATCATCTTCACGTCCGGGTCCACCGGCAAGCCCAAGGGCGTGGCCATCAGCCATCGCTCGGCTGCGGCGTTCGTCGACGCGGAGGCGGACCTGTTCCTCCGCAACGCCCCGCTGGGGCCCGGTGACCGGGTGCTCGCCGGGCTGTCGGTGGCCTTCGACGCCTCGTGCGAGGAGATGTGGCTGGCCTGGCGCTACGGCGCGTGCCTGGTCCCAGCGCCGCGGCGGATCGTGCGGGCCGGCGCGGAGCTGGGACCGTGGCTGATCGAGCGCGCGGTCACGGTCGTCTCGACGGTCCCGACGCTGGCCGCGCTCTGGCCGTCCGAAGCCCTCGACCGGGTCCGGCTGCTGATCTTCGGCGGCGAGGCGTGCCCGCCCGAGCTGGTGGAGCGGCTGGCCGCCCCGGACCGGGAGGTGTGGAACACCTACGGACCGACCGAGGCGACGGTGGTCGCGTGCGCGGCGCCGCTCGTCCCCGGCGAGCCGGTACGGATCGGGCTGCCCCTGCACGGCTGGCAGCTCGCGGTCGTCGACCCCCAGGGCGATCCCGTGCGCCGCGGCGAGACCGGCGAGCTCGTGATCGGCGGAGCGGGGCTGGGCCGCTACCTCGACCGTGCGAAGGACGCCGAGAAGTACCGGCCGGTGCCGGCGCTGGGCTGGACGCGCGCCTACTACAGCGGCGACCTCGTCAGCTCGGACGAGCACGGGCTGCTGTTCGTCGGGCGCGCCGACGACCAGGTCAAGCTGGGCGGCCGCCGGATCGAGCTGGGGGAGATCGACGCCGCGCTGCTGGCCCTTCCCCGGGTGACGGCCGCCGCGGCGGCGGTGAAGAAGACGAAGGCAGGCGGCGAGATCCTGGTCGGGTACCTGGCGGTCGAGGGCGACGGTCCCGATCTCGCCGAGGCCCGGGCCGCGCTCGCCGAGCGGCTGCCCGCGGCGCTCGTCCCCGTGCTGGCGGTCGTCGACACGATCCCGACGCGGACGTCCGGGAAGGTCGACCGCAAGGCGCTGCCCTGGCCCCCACCCGGGCAGGAGGACGCCGCCGGTTCCGGCGCGGGTCCCGCCGCGGACCTGCCGGGCACGGCCGGGTGGCTGGCCCGGGCCTGGCACGAGATCCTGGCCGTGCCGATCGAGGAGGACGCCGACTTCTTCGCGCTCGGGGGCAACAGCCTGGCCACCGCGACCCTCCTGTCGGTGCTGCGCGAGCGCCACGCCACGATCGCGATCTCCGACATCTACCAGCGGCCCACGTTGGGCGAACTGGCCGCGTTCCTCGACCAGTCGTCGTCCGACCCGGTGGCCGGCGCGGCCGCCCCGGCGGAGCCGGTCACCGTGCCGCGCACCCGGTTCTGGACCGCGCTGGCGCAGTTCGTGATCCTCATGGGGACGCAGATCGTGACCGGGCTGCGGTGGGCCCTCGGCCTGGCGCTGCTGCACAACCTGGCGAGCTCGCTGCTGCACCAGCCGCTGGCCGAACCCGTGCCCTGGTGGATCATCATCACGGGCTACCTGGTGCTGTTGAGCGCCCCCGGCAAGGTGCTGGTGGTCACGCTCGGGGTCCGGTTCCTGCGGCTCGGCGTGCGGCCCGGGAACCATCCCCGCGGCGGCCGGGTCCACCTGCAGCTGTGGGCCTGCGAGCGGCTGGCGATGGCCTTCGGGGTCCGTTCGCTCGACGGGACCCGCTGGGCCGCGCTCTACGCCCGGGCGCTCGGGTGCCGCGTCGGCCGCAACGTCGACCTGCGCACCACGGTCCCCGTCACCGGCTGGGCCGCCTTCGGCGACAACTGCGCGGTCGAGCCGGAGACCGATCTCGCGGGGTGGTGGATCGAGGCGGACACGCTGCACCTCGGCACCGTCGAGATCGGGGAGGGCGCTCGGGTGGGCGGGCGCAGCATCCTGATGCCGGGGGCACGGGTGGGCGCCGGGGCCGTGATCGAGGCGGGTACGTGCGTCACCGACGACGTCCCGGAGCGTGAGGTCTGGGCCGGCTCACCCGCGCAGTGCGTGGGCATCGCGGACGGCTCGTGGCCCGCCCCGGTCGGTCGCCGCTCCTTCCGGTGGACACTGGTCTACACGGCGTCACTGTTCGGGCTCGGCTGGATGGCGCTGCTCGCGGCGGTTCCGTGGATGCTCATGCTCGGCTGGGTGATCCGCCGCGACGTGAGTCTCAAGACCCTGGTCCTGCATGCACTGGCCGTCGCACCCGTGGGCATGCTGACCTCGGTCGTCCTCTACGCGACGATGTTCGCGCTCACCGTCCGGGTCGTCTCCCGGTGGCTGAAGCCGGGCTTCCACAAGGTCGACAGCCGCGCAGGCTGGGCCGCCTGGCTGGTCGAGAGCATGGTCGACGGCGCGCGGGCGACGCTGTTCCCGCTCTACGCCGGGCTGATCACCCCCTTCTGGCTGCGCCGGCTGGGCGCGACGATCGGCAGGCACGTCGAGGCGTCCACGGTGACCGGGTTGCCCCGGCTGATGCGGGCCGACGACGGCAGCTTCCTCGCCGACGACACCCAGGTGGCCCCCTACGAGACGGGCGGGGGCTGGGTGCTGCTGGGCGAGGCGTCGGTCGGCGAGCGGTCGTTCGTCGGCAACTCCGGGATCGTCGGCCCCGGTCGGCGGGTGCCGGACCACTCACTCGTCGCCGTCCTGTCGAGCGCACCCGCCCATGCCGAGGTCGGGACGTCGTGGCTGGGGCGGCCGGCGATGGAGCTGCCGCGGGTCGCCGAGACCGGCGACCTCGCCCGCACCTTCGCCCCTCCGAGGCGGCTGGTCGTCGCCCGGGCGCTCGTCGAGTCGATGCGCGTCCTCCCCTGGTTGATCATGGCCGTGCTCGGGGTCGGGGTACTCACCGTGTTCGAGTTCATCCGGACCGAATGGGGCTGGGGGGTGGCCGCGGCGGCCGCGGGTCTCGTCATGTTCGGCGCGGGCCTGGTCGCTGCACTGGTGACGACGGCGGCCAAGTGGCTGCTCGTGGGGCGGTTCCGGGAGGGGCAGCACCCGCTGTGGAGCTCGTTCGTGTGGCGCAACGAGCTGTTCGACGTGTTCTACGAGGAGCTGGGTGTGCCGTGGTTCGGCGGCCCGTTCCTCGGCACCCCGATGTTCAACGCCTGGGTCCGGACATTGGGCGTGAAGGTCGGGAAGGGCGTCTGGCTGGAGTCGTACTGGCTGCCCGAGACCGACCTGGTGCGGCTGGGCGACGGGGCGACCGTCAACCGGGGCTGCGTGCTCCAGACGCACCTGTTCCACGATCGTCTCCTGCGGATCAGCTCGGTCCAGCTCGCTCGCGGCGCGACCCTGGGCCCGCGCAGCTTCGTGCTGCCCGGAGCGTCGATCGGCGCGGGGGCGCGGATCGGTCCGGGCTC
>JAEUJO010000032.1 GCA_016794615.1 Pseudonocardia sp.
CCCATGAGCGTCCGCGCGCTCTACATGGACGAGCGCACCGGGCTGGCGCTCTCCACCGTTCCGGCCGTGCCCGGAGCCATCGTGCACGATCCCGTGCACCTCGAGGGTGCGGCGGTCACCGGGCGCAGGCTGCGGGTCACGTCGCGCACCTCGGCGAGCCTGCCGGAGCAGAGCGAGGTGTCGTTCGGGGCGTACTTCAACGGGTTCGCCGCCGGTTACTGGCGGCACTGGACCCCGCTCACCGAGGTCCGCCTGAAGCTGCGGCTCGAGGGCAGCGGGCGGGTCGACATCTACCGCAGCAAGTCCGAGGGCGCGCGAATCCACGAGCGCGGGGTCGTGCTCGGCACGCGGGGCGTGCACGAGGTCGACGTCGCCCTCGACCTTCGGCCGTTCGAGGACGGCGGCTGGTACTGGTTCGACCTCACCACGGACGACGACGTCCTGACCCTGCACGAGGGTGGCTGGCACGCCCCCGTCGAGGCGCCCGGCACGGCGGCCGTGACGATCGGGATGCCGACGTTCAACCGGCCTGCGGACTGCGTCGCCACCCTCACCGCGATCGGGGAAGACCCGCTGGTCCTCGCGGCCGTCCACCAGGTGATCCTGCCGGACCAGGGCACCCGCAAGGTGCGCGACGAGCCCGGGTTCGCCGCCGCGGAGGCCGGGCTCGGCGGGCGCTTGAGGATCATCGACCAGCCCAACCTCGGCGGCTCCGGCGGCTACGCCCGGGTCATGTACGAGGCGCTGGCCACTCCCGAGACCCAGCAGATCCTGTTCATGGACGACGACATCCTGCTGGAGCCGGACTCGGTGCTGCGCGCCGTCGCGTTCTCCCGGTTCGCGCGGGAGCCGATGCTGGTCGGCGGCCAGATGCTCTCGCTGCAGGTCCGCTCGCAGCTCTCGACGATGGGCGAGGTCGTCGACCGGCAGAAGTTCCTGTGGCGCAACGCCCCGCAGACCGAGCCGCACCACGACCTCGCCGAACGCCCCCTGCGGCAGACCGCCTGGCTGCACCGGCGGGTGGACGTCGACTACAACGCCTGGTGGATGTGCCTGATCCCGCGGGCCGTCGCCGAGGACATCGGGTTGCCACTGCCGCTGTTCATCAAGTGGGACGACGCCGAGTACGGCCTGCGGGCCCGGTCGCGCGGCTACCGGACGGCGACCGTGCCGGGTATCGCGATCTGGCACATGTCGTTCCTCGAGAAGGACGACACCAGCGACTGGCAGGCCTATTTCCACTACCGCAACCGGCTCGTGGCGGCCGCGATGCACGGCCCGGACGACCCGAAGGCCCTGCTCACCGACATCCTCAAGCGGACCGTCCGGCACCTCATGCTCATGGAGTACTCGGCCGTGGCGCTGCAGCACAATGCGCTGCGCGACTTCCTCGCCGGGCCCGAGGCGCTGTTCCCCAGCCTGCCCGTGGTGCTGGGGCAGGTCCGCGCGACCCGGGCGGAGTACGACGACGGGCGCCCGCTGGACTCTGCCACGCAGGTCCCGCCGAGCAGCCTGGACGCGCTCGCCGCGCAGGCCTTCCCGGTGCCGCCCACCACCAAGCCGGCCATCCTCACGACCCTGGCCCGCAGCCTCGTCCGCAACCTGCGCAGCCCCGACCCGGCGCATCACGAGGTGCCGCAGCGCAACGTGTCGTCCCGGCAGGCCCAGTGGTTCGTGCTGTCCCAGGTCGACTCGGCGACGGTGTCGACCCCGGACGGTCGCGGCGTCACCTTCCGCCGCCGGGACCCGCACCTGTTCCGGGCCCAGCTGAAGACCTCGGCACAGCTGCTGGCCACGGCGGCCCGCGAGTGGCCCGCCCTGCGCCGCCGCTACCGCGAGGCGGCCCCGCACCTCACGAGCAGGGAAGGCTGGAAGCAGATCTTCGAGAGCTGAGCTGGGCCGCCGTGCTCACCTCGCGTGGTCTCCCCGGTCCTGCACCGGTCCCGGGCGTCGCGCAGCCACGAGCGCCGCGCGACGTCGGGTCACCGCACGCTCGTCGCTGCCCTACCCGTCGAGCCCGTAGAGCCGGGCCCAGTTCTCCCTGCTCGTCAGCGTGCCCATCTCCGCCCGGTACTGCGCCGCGGCCGTCGGGCCGTCCGTCGCCAGCCGCGCCAGCGACCGGGCTCCCCGCTTGGCGAGCGTCAGCGCCCGCGCCCGGTCGCGGGTGCGCACGCGCAGACCCTGCTCGGACATGTCCGTCACCACCGCACGCCGGAACAGCGAGACGTGCCACCAGTGCGCGTCGCCGGCCACGACCATGCCCGTCGGGTGCACCGCGCGGTCCGTCAGGTGGTAGGCGACCCGTTTGAGCCACGTCAGCACCTCGTGCCCGGGCTCGTTGGGCGCCCGGACGACCTGCATCTCGCGGAAGTCGCCACCGACGGAGGCGACCGGGCGCATCACGGTCTCCGGGTACGCAGCGCGGATCCGGCGGATCTCCGCCGCCGCGGCGGCCGAGCCGTCGGCCAGCACCGCCGGGCCCTCCAGGAAGTCGTCGACGGCCTGGATCAGCGTCGCCGCCAGCCCGTACTGCATCGCGACGAGGTACTGGCCGAGCAGCGCGCCGAGCGTGCGGCCGATCCGTTTGGTCGAGAAGGGGGTGTGCAGCGCCGCGGTGATCAAGCCGTTGCGCATGTTGAAGTACCGGTGCCACTCGTCCCAGTCCTTCCACCCGAAGTCGGCGTGCCACACGCCGGCCCCGGGCAGCGCCACGGTCGGGATGCCGTGGGCGCGGGCGCGGTAGCCGAACTCGATGTCGTCCCACTGGAAGAACAGCGGCAGCGGGTAGCCGATCGCGCGCACGACCGCGGCCGGGATCAGGCAGGCCCACCAGCCGTTGTACTCGGTGTCGATGCGCTGGTCCTGCACCGTCGGCAGGTCGCGGTCGTCGTGCCCGAGCAGGTACGCCTCCTGGAGCGCTCCCGGCACGGCGCGCCCCACCCGCAGCAGCTCGGGTTCGGCGTACTCGGCGCTGATGTGCAGGTGCGCCGGGTGCAGCAGGTTGAGCATCTGGCCGCCGACCAGCATCGGATGCGTGGTGCACGTCGCGAACGCCGTGAGCCGGATGAGGATCTCGGGCTCGAGCAGCACGTCGTCGTCCATGAACAGGACGTCGCGGTCGTCGGCCGGGTCGCCCGCCGTGGCGTCGTACAGGCCGCGGGTGAACCCGCCCGCGCCACCGAGGTTGGGCTGGCGGACGTAGCGCAGCCGGGGGCCGAGCCGCTCACCGACCGCCGCGAACCGCGGGCGGGACTCCAGCGGATCGCTGCCCTGGTCCACCACGACGACCGACTCGACGACCTCGCCCGCGCCGGGGTCGTCCGCCACGGCGGCCAGCGTGTTGAGGCAGTCGTCGACGCGGTTGTAGGTGCAGATCACGACGGAGGTCGGCCGCGGCGGGCGCGGTGCGGACACACTCCACCGCACGTCGTCGACGGTCATCGGCGCGGACTCGGTGGTCAGCTCCAGCCAGAGCCCGCCGCCGTCGACGAACCGGTCGATGCGCCCGACCAGCCGGACGGTGAGCCCGTCGGCGTCGTGCACGTCCTCCGCGGCGACGATGCGTGACACCTTGTTCGCGTCGGAGGCCATGAGGCGGACACGGCCGGTGCCGCCGACCCGCGCGGTCACCTCGACCTCGCCGACCGCCGTCCACCGCTTCCAGTAGGTGGCGTGGAAGCGGCCCCAGTAGGTGTTCGTACCGACGGCGCTGTGCGGGTCGAGGACGACCCGGTGCCGCTCCCGGCGCGCCCCGCCCCGGGTGACGACGGAGTAGAGGTCTTCGGGCACCAGCGCGGACGGTCCGAAGAAGAGCCCACGTTGGACGGTCAGCCGCGCCGGTGCCGGGGGTTCGTCGGAGGTGGTCGGCGGGGCCTTGACGTTCTCGACGGTCTCGGTGCGGTGCGCTCGTGCTGCCATGCGGTGGGGCCGTCCTCCGGTCGGGTGTCTGTGTCGGATTCGTTCCTGGGCATCATTCTGGGACACACCGGTCTCCCCGACGACACTACCTACCCGCCCTCGATCAACTGGGGCACGCGCAGGTGGCCGGCGCGTGCGGCGTCCGCGGTGTCGCGCACGGTGGGGATGAGCGTGCGCATCGGCTCGACCGGTTCCCAGCGGTACAGCTGAATCCCGTCGCAGACGGGATCGTCGCGCAGGTACGTGGGCATCCGCCGCTGGGTGACGAGCAGCCGTGGCCCGGCGAACGGGCCGCCCAGGCCGGGCGTGTAGGTGATCTCGGCCGAGGGGTCGTCGGCGGGCGGCGCGACCCGCCACTGCGGGAGGCTCGCGGTCCCCGGGGGGAGCGGCTCGGGGTCGAGGCAGGGGAAGACGAACGCGACGGGCCAGTCCAGCAGCGCGCGGGTGCCACGCGGCAGGACCTGCGTCATCGGCGTGAGCACGGGCGCGCGGGGCAGCGACGCGGCGGCGGAGCCGCCGGCGCCCGCGGCCACCGCAAGCCGGACGGTGTCGGCCCCGGGCGGGGCGAGCAGCCGCCGGTCCGTGGGGGCCCCGTCGGCGGCGAGGCCCGGACCGGTCAGCGGGACCGTCGCCAGCACCTGGCCGCCGCGGGTGAACTGCGCGTCGAGCGCGTCGCCCGCCCGGAACGTCCCGGTCACGGTGACGACCACGGGAAGCGCGCCGTCGCGCTGCCGCGGATCGAGGGTGTACCACGGTGTCGCGCCGGTGCCGGTGACGGCGATCCCGGGCAGGGTACTGCCGCCCGCGTCGACCTCGGTGGTCTGCGGCGCGGGCATGGCCGGGGCGGGCACGGTCCCGGCGGCGGGGGCCGGCGGCGGGGCGGCCGGGAGGACGCCGGCGGCGGGATCGGTCTCGACCTGCAGCGCCGACTGCAGCCCGCACGGGTCGCCCCCGACGGTCGCGAGCAGGTCCGCGGTGGGGGTGTAGCCGTCGCGGTGGGCCGCCGCGACCCGCGCGAGGCTCCCGACCTGCAACGCCAGGACGGCGACGAGCACGATCGCGACAACCGTCGCCGGCGCGGGAACGTGCCCCCCGGACCGCAGTCCTCGACCGCCGGAACGCACACCTCGCTTGCTCGAACGCTGAACTCGCGTGGGGCCCCCGGTGGGCGCGAGTTCAGCGTTTCGGCGCCTGACTTCTGCGTTCGAGCGCGCTCCGCGCTCCGCGCTCCGGCGCCACGCCGACCGCGCCAGCAGCACCGCGACGACGGCACCGCCCAGCGCGAGCACGATCGTCGCCAGCGGCACCGTCGCGACCTGCGGCGGAACGGTGCTGAACGTCGGGGTGTACCAGCCCGAGACGAACGGCCACATGTTCTGCCCGGCGAGCACCAGCCCGCACACGACCGTCGCGCCGGCCAGCCCGGCGATGCGCCGCCGCTGCGCGGTCTCCGGGTCACGCACCGCCGTGAGGGTGCGTCGGCCGAAGACGACGAGCCCCAGGGTGAGCACCGCCGTGCCCAGCCCGGCCAGGGCGCCGAAGTGCTGCGTCCACTTCGTCGGACTGATCATCATCGCGACGGTGGACAGCCCGAGCGTCACGAGCAGCCGGCGCGTCGGGCCCGTGGCGACGCCCGAGCGCTCCCGCCCGGCCGACAGCCAGGCGAGACCGCCGACGGCCAGCAGGGTGGCGAGCACCGCGGCCCGCCGACCGATCGCACCCTGGACGTCGCCCGGGGTCAGGAGCAGCGCGTATCGCTCGAACTCCTCGTACCAGGGCAGCCCGCCGCCGATCCGGCCGCGGACCCGCACCGCCTCGGCCAGTGCGGCCGCACCCTGGTCGGCCGCCATGAGCAGCAGGGCGGACGCGCCCGCCGCCACGAGCGCGGCCACCAGCGGGGCGGCCCGTAACGGCCCCCGCAGGTGCAGGTCGGTGCGCGCCCGCAGCCCGCGCAGCAGCGGGACGGCAGCGGCGAGCACCGGGGCGGCGGCCATCACCCCGCCCGGAGTGACCGCCGCCGTCGCCCCGGCCACCGTCAGCGCCGCGGCCAGGGGCAGCACCCGGCGCGTGGCGACGGCGCGCTCGACGGTCAGGAAGGCCAGCACCGTCCCGACCGCCACCCACGGCTCGGGCCGTAGGCCCAGGTCCAGCGGTACCCACCAGGTGCCGAACGCGAGCGCGGCCACCCACGGCGTCCCGCGCAGGCGCCCGGCCCGACCCAGGCGCGGCAGCAGCAGCCGCGACACGAGGAACCAGCACAGCAGGCCGAGCAGGGTCGACGGCAGCCGCATCCACGGTGTCGCGGCCGAGACCGTCGACCACCAGTGGTACGGCACGTAGAACCAGCCGAACGGGGCCTCGGGGGCGTTGAGCCAGCGGTAGACGTTGCCGATGAAGCCGTTGTCACCGCGGCCGCGGACGATGCCGGCGATGTAGCCGTCGTCCACGGTGCCCGACCCGATCACCCACCACACGCCGAGCAGCGCCACCACCACCGCGTCGACCGGGCGGGGGCGCCACCAGCCGCGCGGCAGCAGCCGCACCCGTGGCAGCGCCCGGTCCGCCGACCGGAGCAGCGCGAACAGCAGTCCCAGGGCCACCAGGCAGCCGACGGCGAGGCCGATCTTCAGCGCCGACGGGGCCGTCGCGAACCGGGTGTCCGCGGTCAGCGAGAGCGTGGCGTCGGGCAGGTCGCTGAAGATCCCGGCGACGTCCGGGCGGACGTCGCCGGTGTGGCTCAGCACCGGCCTGCCGTCCAGGGTGACGATGGTGGACGTGGCGTCGGACTCGAGCGCGAGTGTGCAGCCCCCGGGTGGCACCGGCACTGTCCCCAGGTCGACGCCCGCGCTTGTGATCTCCACCCCCGCGGACGTGCCGACCAGCCGCAGGCCGTCGAGCGGCAGTGCCGAGGGGTCGGGCCGCGGCGGCACCGTCGAGAGCAGGAGGCCGCCTGCCCGTGCGGCCGCGCAGCCGATCGTCGCGGTGAGCCCGACCGGCTGGTACGGCATGAGCGGCAGGGCGACGGCCGTGCCGTCGGCGGGTGTCCAGGTGTAGGTGACCTCGGGCTGGTGCACCGGGGCGAACGGGAACGCGAGGGCGGCCAGCACGGACAGCAGCCCGACGGCGAGCACGAGCCGCGCCCGGCCCACGGTGCCCCCCGGCCCGGTGTCCGGCCGGACCGACACCGGCCGCGGTGGCGAGATCACCGACCGACCCTAAGCGCTGCCGCTGCGACTCAGCCGCCGGTCCGCGGGCCGGTCGCCGTCGACGCACCGGACTCGGTCCGCCGGCGCTCGATCAGCGCGTAGCGGTCCCGGCCCAGCGAGCTGCCGAACACCTCCACCTGCACGTTCGGGTCGACCGGCTGCACCGTGGCCAGATCCAGCACCGACTGCGACCGCGAGAGCTGGGCGAACGCGCCGCCGCGGGAGGGCTGGAACGCCCCGTCCGAGAAGCCCGACAGCGCGCCCTTCGCGCCCCACAGCACCCCGAACGCGGCCGGCTCGGTGATCCCGTTGACGATCCCGGGCTGGCGTTGGCACGGCCAGCCGAACGCCAGCGGCCAGCCCAGCGCGACGGGCGCGGCGCGCGGCAGGAAGTCGGCGAGCGGCACGGGCCGGGCGACGACCGGCGCGGAGAACGCCAGCCAGCCGTGGATCGCGCCCGAGGCGTCCACCCCCACCAGCCGGACGACGTCCGCGCCCGCCGACGGGGTGAGCGTGCGGGTCCGCCACGACGCGTCGTGCGCGGCGTCGGTGAGCACCTCGGTGCCGGCCGGCTCGACCGTGGCCCCCGACCGGCGGCCGTACTCGGCCGTCAGCGTGCCACCGTCGGTCAGGCTGCCTGCGGCGATGACGGTGACCGTCCCCGCCGTCCGGTCCGGGAGCGTGTACCAGGAGGTGGTGACCTGACCCTCGGTGCGCTCGGCCGACGCCCCGTCGCGGGCCACGAGGCTGCCCCACACGCGGTCGGCGGCGACGCCCTGGGGCCGGTTGCCGGTGTAGTACCCGCCGCCCGCCACGAAGCCGGTCGCAGGCGGCGGCGCGGCCAGCCCGGGGGCCTCCTCGAGCGGCACGGCCGTGAACGGGTCGAGCACCTCCGTCCCGGCCGCCGCGGCGCACCGGCTCGCGGTGGGGTCGGCCAGGCTCTGGGCCCACAGCGAGGATCGCGGGACGCCCTGCACGGCGGCGAGCCCGAACGTGTACACGGTGTAGACGGTGGTCCCCACCAGCGAGATCGCCACCAGGATCGGGACGGCGCGCAGCACGTTCAGGCGCGGGTCGCGGGTGCCGACCACCCGGCTCGCCACCACGAGCACCACCACCACGACGACGAGGACGAGCAGCCACAGCAGCGGTGAGTCGAGCAGCACGTGCTTGATCGCCGGGGTGAAGGTGGGCCTGCGCACCCCGGCCAGCCAGGCGTAGGGCCACTGGTTCGGGCCGTGCCAGCTCAGGGCGATGGCCAGCACGTACGACCCGACCACCCCGGCCACCAGCCCGAAGGGCGGCCGCCACATCCCGAGCACGCTGCGCATCGTCGGCACGGCGAGCACCAGGAACAGCGCGAGGAACGCCGAGCCGACGCCGGCGAGCGCGCCGAAGTGGTGCGTCCACTTCGACGGCGTGAGCCACAGCGCCGCGAACGCCAGCGCCGTCGTCGACCCCGACAGCCACAGCGTCACCGGGAGCTGCACCCGCCGCATCCGGGCCGCCCCGGCGAGCACGGCGAACCACGCGAGGCTCACCAGGCACAGCAGCACCGCCGCCCGCTTGGCGTAGTTCCCCATGGGGATCTGGCTCAGCAGGAAGCTGTAGCGCTGGATCTCGGTGGTCCAGCTGTCCTGGGCCTGGATCGACAGGAAGATCTGCTGGCCGCGCAGGAAGTCGCGCAGCCCGCCGTCGGCGAACGCGAGCAGCGGCGCGACCATGCCGCCGGAGGCCACCGCGAGGGCCCGCAGCGTCGTGGCCATCGCGGCCCCCGGGACCGCGCCGGATGGTCGGCTCCCCGGCGCGGTCCGCTCCTCGCTCGCCGGCGCTCGCTGCGATGCTCCCGCGCCGTCCGCCTCCGCGACCAGCCGCCACAGCAGCGGCAGCCCGGCCAGCAGCGGTGCGAGCAGCGTGAACCCGGTGGGGTGCGCGGCGAAGCCGAGCCCGGCCAGGGCGAACGCGAGCCACGCGACGGCCAGCCGCCCGCGGCGCCAGGCCACCAGCACCGCGTACATCGCCGCGGCGGCGCACATGCACACCACGCCCTCGGGGCGCACCCCCATGTCCTGCGGCAGCCACCAGGCCAGGAACACCGCCGCCAGCATGGCGTGGCAGGCCGAGCGCACCCACGGCCGGTCCGGCGCCGTCTCGGCCATCGCGTCGGCGGCGAACCGGCGCAGCAGCACCCAGGTGATCAGCCCGAACGCGACGGCGAGCAGCCGCTGCATCACCGGCGCATTGCCCACCACACCCTGCCACCAGCCCAGGACGTAGTAGAACCAGGTGAACGGCGTGAAGTTCTGGTCGTAGAGCTGGTAGTAGTTGCCGACCGCGCCGGAGATCCGCGAGTTGCGGGCCATCGCGGCGTAGTAGCCGTCGTCGTCCGTGGCCGGTGCCACGAGCGTCCAGAACCCGATCACGAGGGGGACGACGGCGTCCACCACCCGCGGCCTGCCCCACCGCCGCCGGTCCGGCCGGTCGTCGTCGATGTCTGCGCGCACCAGCAGCACCGCGGTGGCCAGCAGCATCACCAGCAGCAGCCCGATCAGCACCCGCTTGAGCGGCGTCGGGCTGCTCGTGAACTCGTCGTCCACGTCGAGCGTGACCCGCAATGCCCCCGGGGGCACGGACGTGACGGACGTGGTGAGCATGTCGACGCTCGGCAGCAGCGGTGCGGTGGCGCGGGCGAGCTCGGTGCCGTCCCGCGACACCGTCAGGACGGCGTCGTCCGGACCGGCCAGCCGGCTCAGGTCCGGTACCGTCGGGTCCAGCGGGTCCGGGTTCTTCCCCTGGTACTCCGGTCTCCCCGAGCCGGTCCCGCTGATCGTGTACGTGCACGCGCCCGCCAGGGGGTCGTCCACGAGCACCCGGCCCATCGCGCGCACCTGCAGGCGGTCGTTCCGGGCCGTGACGACCATGCCCTCGTCCGTGGACAGCGGCCAGTTCGGCTCCACGGTGGCGAGCACGACGGCCCCTGCGGGACCGGTCGGGCCCGTGGCCTGCGCCTGGCGGGCGACCGCACAGGTGATGGTGACGTCCAGCGCCAGCGGCCGGTACGCCGTGAGGTTGAGCAACGTGGACTCCGGCCAGGCCGGATCCTTCGGCCAGATCACCCGGGGCTCGTTCACCGACACCGGCGCGAACGGCAGCGCGAGCGCGCACAGCATTGCGAGGAGCCCCGTCAGCGCGGCGAACAGCGTCCGCGGCTTCCGCGCGGACGGCGGGGCGGCGACCGGCGGCAGCGAAGACGCTGAGGGCTCAGACGATTCTGGGCGCTCGGTCTCCGGAGCTGAAGTCACGCGCGCATCATTCCGAAAGGCACCGACAAAATGGTGGCCCGGGCCTCGCCCGGCGCGTCCCGCCTGCGGATGTCCTGATCAACAGGTGGGGCAACCCGGCATGTCCACCCGCGGACCGACGGCCCCCGGCAGGCGCGAACCGCCCGCGACGGCATACTGGATCGTCGGGGGAGGCCGATGCCCGGCTGCCCGGGGAGGTCGGTCCTGGCCAGCAGCACCAGGTCGCGGAGGCGCTCACTCGGCCTCGTCGGCCTGGCCATCGTGGGGTCCGGGCTCCTCGTCAACGCCTATCTGGCGATCATCGCCCGCACCATCTCCGCCGCCGAGTACGCCTATTTCGGCGCATTCTGGTCACTCGTGCTGGTCACGGGGTTCGGCATGTTCCTGCCCATCGAGCAGGAGACAGCTCGGCTGCTGCAGGTGCCGGACCGGCCGCGCGGCCTGCTGCGGGCCTCGCTGCTGACGGCCGCGTCGCTGGCGGCCGGGCAGGTGGTGCTGGTCGCCGCCGCGGCGCCGTGGCTGGCCCGCGCCTTCGGCGGGCACGCGTCGAGCGTCGTCGCGATCGCGGTGCTCTGCCTGATCAGCGCCGGGCAGTTCGTGGTCCGCGGTGCGCTGGTCGGCCTGGACCGGATGGACCGCTACGCGCTGGTCATGGTGCTCGACACCCTCCTGCGGGTGGCGTTCGCCGGCGCCGTCGCCCTGCTGATCGCCGACCCGGGCAGCTCGACGTTCGCCTGGACGCTCGTCGCGGCCGTCGGGCTGTCCCACGCCCCGCAGCTCTACCTGCTCGCCACGCGGCGCGTGCGCCTGGGCTCGGTGCCCGCCATGGGCGAGTGCACCGTCACCGTCGGGAAGGTGCGCCGGGCGGTCGCCCCGCTGCTGCTCGGTTCCCTGTGCGCCCAGGTACTGCTCAACGGGCCGCCGGTGCTGATCCCCGCCCTGGCGACGAACGAGGCCGAGATCACCCGGGCCGGGCAGTTCATCGCGGCGTTCACCCTCGCCCGCGTGCCGTTGTTCCTGGTCGTCCCCCTGCAGACCGCCCTGCTGCCGAGCCTCACCGCATTGCTGCACTCCGGAGACCGGGCGGCGCTGCGCCGCGTCATGCTGCACATCGCGATCGGGATCGTCGGCCTCGGCGTCGCGGCGGTCGTGCTCGGCTACTTCGCGGGCCCCCCGCTCGTCGGCCTGATCTTCGGCAAGTCGTACGTGCTCGGCGGCCGCGACGTCGCGCTCCTCGCCGTGGGCGTCGCCGGCTACATCGGGCTCGTCCTCGTCACGCAGGTGCTCGTGGCCGCTGTGCGGCACCGGCTCGTGGCGTGGAGCTGGCTGTCGGGCGTCGCCGTGGCAGCCGTCATCCTGTTCACCGTCCCGGACCTTCTGCTCGCGGCCGAGCTGGCGTTCCTCGCCGGATCGGTGACGGGCTGGCTGGTCGGGACACTGCTGGTCCTGACCACCGGACGACGAGAGCGAGAACTGCAGCGTGCCTGACGGGACCCCCGACCTGGCGATTGCCCTGACGTACTACGCCCCGTACGTCTCGGGGCTGACCAACATGGCGCGCGACATCGCCGAGGGGCTGGCTGCCCGCGGCCGCGCGGTCACGGTCGTCACCAGCCACTTCGACTCGGGCCTCCCGCTGGCGGAGGAGATCAACGGCGTCCGGGTGCTGCGCGCGCCGGTGCTCGCGCGGGTGGGCCGCGGCGTGATCAGCCCGCAGCTCGTCGCGCTGGGCCGCAGGACGCTGGGGCGGGCCCGGGTGGCGTCCCTCCAGCTGCCGATGCTGGAGGCCGGCGCGATCGCCGCGGGCCTGCGCACCCCCCTGGTCAGCACCTACCACTGTGACGTGACGCTGCCGCCCGGCCTGGTCAATGACGTGCAGCGGGTCGTGGTCGACGCGTCGAACCGGCTGGCCATGCGTCGTTCCGTGGCCGTCGCGGTGACCAGTGAGGACTACGCGCGGCACAGCCGCATGTGGCCGTCGATCGAGCCGGCGATGCACGTCGTCGCCCCACCCTGCCCCGCGCCACCGATCGGCCGGCCGAACTACCGCGAGACCGGCGGGCCGCACATCGGCTTCCTCGGCCGGATCGTGCGCGAGAAGGGGCTCGAGCACCTCGTCCGCGCCTTCCGCGCGCTGCCCGACCCGGAGGCCCGCCTGCTGATCGGCGGCGACTACAGCCATGTGGCGGGCGGCAGCGTCGTCTCGCAGGTGCGGACCGCGATGGGCGACGACCCGCGCGTCCGGTTGCTGGGGTTCGTGCCCGAGGAACGGCTTGCCGACTTCTACGCGTCCCTCGACGTGTTCACGCTGCCGTCGGTGAACGCGTTCGAGGCGTTCGGGATCGTGCAGGCGGTCGCGATGCTCGCCGGCGTGCCGGTGCTGTCCAGCGACATCCCGGGCGTCCGCCAGCCCGTCGTGCAGACCGGTTTCGGCACGCTCGTGCCACCCGCGGACGAGCCGGCGATCACCCGCGCCCTGCAGGAGCTGTACACGAACCCGCCGGACCGTACCCGCGGCATCGCCCGCGCGCAGCGCGCGTTCTCGGTGGCGAACGTGCTCGACGCCTACGAGGTGCTGCTCGACAAGGCCGCGTCGGCCGGCCGGCCGACGCGACCCTTCGGGTGACCGGCAGCCCCTACGGCCCGGGCTACTACCGGGCCAACGGCCAGTCCGGCGACCGGCCCGCGCTGGCGTGGTACGCCCGGCTCGTGCGCCGCCACTGCGGCCCCGGGCCCTACCTCGACTACGGCTGCGGCACCGGGCACCTGCTGCGACGGCTCGCGGCGAACGGCAGCGCGGCGGGGTTCGAGGCTTCGGCGTGGTCGGTGGCGGCGGCCCGGGACACCGCGCCCGGCGCGACCGTGTACGACGACCCGGCCGCCCTGCCCACCGCGGCCTTCGGCGCCCTGGTGGCCGTGCACGTGCTCGAGCACCTCGACGACGACGCGGTGACGGCCGCGCTCGCCACGTGGCGGCGGGTGCTGGTCCCGGGCGGGCGCGCCCTGGTCGCCACGCCCGACCCGGCCGGTCGCGGGCACGCGATCTCCGGCCCGCGGTGGGTCGGGTACGCCGACCCGACGCACGTCAACCTCAAGCCGCACGCGTGTTGGCGGGAGATCCTGGTCGCACACGGGTTCGTTGTGCGGCGCGAGGGCAGCGACGGGTTGTGGAACGTGCCCTACGCCCGCGCGCCGTGGCCGGGTGATGCGGTCCGGGCCGCCCCGGCGTTCGCCCAGTACCTCGCCGGGCGGCTCGTCCTGCCGCCGGGCTCGGGCGAGTCGGCGGTGTTCGTCGTCGAGCGCGGCGGGACCGTGTGACCACCCTCGCCGCGCAGCCGGATCCATCCCTTGACCGTGGCGGCGGAGGACCCCGGCACGGTCAGACCGGCAGGCGGCGGAACACCGGCCGGGGAAGGTGGCGCAGCACGCTCATCACCCCGCGCAGCGGTGCCGGGACCCACACCTGCTCGCGGCGGTTGCGCACGGCGTCCACCGCGGCCGCCGCCACCACCTCCGGGGTGGTCGACAGCGGGGCGGGCTTCATACCCTCGGTCATCCGGGTGTGCACGAAACCGGGCCGGACCACCGTCACGCCGACGTCGTAGGGGCGCATCGCCTCGGTCAGCCCCGTGTAGAAGGCGTCGAGACCGGCCTTCGTGGAGCCGTAGACGAAGTTCGACCGCCGCGGACGCTCACCGGCGACCGACGACAGCGCGACGATCGCGCCGTGGCTCTGCTCGCGCATCCGCTCCGCCAGCGCCACGCCCACCGAGACCGCGGCCGTGTAGTTCACCGTCGCGAGCTCCACCGCGGCGTCGACGTCCGTCCACGCCTTCTCACCGTCGCCGAGCAGCCCGAAGGCCACCACGGCGACGTCCACGTCCCCGCCCGCGAACGCCTTGCGGATCACGTCGGCGTGCGTGTCGACGACGCGCGCGTCGAAGTCGACCGTCTCGACCGCGCAGCCGAGCTTCTCCACCCGCGCCTTCGCGGCGTCGAGGCGCTCCGACGGCCGGGCGGCGAGGACCACGCGCATCGGGCGGTCCGTCGCGAACGCAGCCACGATCGCGAGCCCGATCTCGGAGGTGCCCCCGAGCAGCAGCACGCTCTGCGGGTTGCCCACGGCATCGATCACGACCCCTCCTCGCCGGCGCTCGTCGGCGCCGTGCTCGTCGATGCTCTGTCTGATGGCGGCCTCGCACGCTCGGTCACTGAGTCAGCTCCAGCCGTCGTGCCATGTCGGAGACGAAGAGGCCGCCGGGGTCGGCCGCGTCGCGGACCTTGCGCCACTCCTCGAACCGGGGGTAGCCCCGCTTGAAGGTCGCACCGGTCGTCCGTGACTCCTTCGCCAGGTACAGCCGCCCCCCGGCTTCGAGCACCAGCCCGTCGAGCTCGTCGCAGAAGCGGTGCAGGCCCGGCTCGATCGGGAAGTCGACCGTGACCGTCCAGCCGGGCTGGGGGAACGACAGCGGCGCCTGGTTCCCCGCACCGAACCGCTTGAGCACGTTCAGCCCGGACGCGTGTCGCGACGCCCCGATCTTCTCGACGATCCGGCGCAGCGCCGGTTCCTCCCCGGACGGGACGAGGAACTGGTACTGCAGGAACCCGCGCGAGCCGTAGACGCGGTTCCAGTCGCCGAACAGGTCGAGGACCTGGTAGAAGGCGGTGATGTTCTGGATGGCACCCCGCTGGCGGCGTGGCGCCTTGCGGTACCAGAGCTCGCTGAACGCCCGCAGCGTCGCCCGGTTGGCCAGGCCGTTCGGGAAGCGGTCGGGGAAGGTCAACAGCTGCGGCGCCTCGAACTTCAGCGGGTCGGCGCGCAGCTTCGCCGGCAGCTGGTCGCGCGTGGCCAGGGAGCCGCGGGTCAGCACGGCCCGGCCGAGCTTCGCGCCGGTCGTCGTGGTGTCGAACCAGGCGGCCGAGTACCCGTACGTGTCGTCCGAGCCGTCGGTGAGCAGCATGAGCAGCTCGTCGAGGTCGCGGGTGCGGTCGGTGTCGACGACGAAGTAGGCCGACTCCGTGGGCTGCAGCTGGACCGTCGCCGCCACGATCACGCCGGTCAGCCCCATGCCGCCGACGGTGGCCCAGAACAGCTCGGCCTCGGGGCCGTCCGGGGTCAGGGTGCGGACGGCGCCCTCCGCGGTGACCAGGTCCATCGACAGCACGTGGTTGCCGAAGCTGCCCTTGGTGTGGTGGTTCTTGCCGTGGACGTCCGCGCCGATCGCGCCACCGATCGTGACCTGCCTGGTGCCCGGCAGCACCGGCACCCACCAGCCGAGCGGCAGGGCGGCCCGCATGAGCGTGTCCAGGCTGACGCCGCCGTCGACGACCGCGACGCCCGTGTCGGCATCGATCGCGGGCGGGCGGGCGAGCCCGGTCATCTCGAGCACGAGGCCGCCCGCGTTCTGCGCCGGGTCACCGTAGGAGCGGCCGAGGCCACGGGCGATCACCCCGCGCGGGCCGGCGCCCGTGACCGCGGCCACCACGTCGGCGGGCGTGCTGGGGACGGTGACGTGCGCGAGGGTCGGGGCGGTGCGCCCCCAGCCGTGCAGGCTCGTGGTCGAGGTCGGGGTGCTGGACATCGCGAGCCAGGCTACGCGCCCGCCACCCGCGCCCCCGCCGCGGTCGAGGCCCCCGCTCGGCCCGCCGCACGCGTCCGCGCTGTCGCACAGCGTCGACGACCGGCGCACCTGCTGTGCAGGGTGCGGCGGCTCGGCTTGCTGTGCGGTGCGCTGCGGAGTGTGTGACGACCGCCCGGTCCCGGCGTCGTCGACCGACGATTGTCGGTGCTCGTCGTTACGATCCGCCCGTCCGGCGCCCGACGCCGGCAACGGGGGTCGGCAACGGGGGAGCACGTGGCCACATCGGTGCGCGCAGCGTGGGGGACGGCCGCGGCGCGCGGCGGGGCGTCGCCGGTCCGGCACGTCGTGCCGCGGGGGTCGGTCGCGGTCACCGTCGCGTCGTACCTCGCCGCCGCCCTCGCCCTGCACCACCGGCTGCTCCCGCAGCTCGCCACCGCCACGGCGGGCTGGACGTCCAGCGACTCCTACCAGTTCGTCTGGTGGATCCGCTGGCTGCCGTGGTCGCTCGCGAACGGAGCGGACCCGCTCTACACCACATACCTGCACGCCCCGCTCGGTGTGAACGGCATGTGGAACACCCCGGTGCCCGTGCTGGCCGCGCTCTTCTCGCCGATCACGCTCACCGCGGGCCCGGTCGCGGCCTACAACGTCGCGATGATCCTCGGCCCGGTCATGTCGGGTCTCGCGCTCGCGTCGGCCCTGGGTGCGTGGGTCGAGCGCTGGTGGCCGCGCGCCGCCGCCGGGCTGCTCTACGGGTTCTCACCGTTCGTCGTCGCGCACAGCTCGGTCGGGCACCTCAACCTCGTCTGGGCGGTCCTGCCACCCGCCCTGCTGTGGCTGCTGCACGTCCTGCTCGTCGCGCCCCGCCCCCGGCCGTGGCGGACCGGGGTGCTCATCGGGCTGGCGTTCGTCCTGCAGACCGGGATCTACACGCAGACGGTCGCGCTGTGCGCCGTCCTGCTCGTCGTGCTGGCGCTGATACTGGCGGTGCGGTGGCCGCGCGAGGCGGTACGCAGGGCACCGGACGTGCTGCGGGCGGCCGCGGCCTGCCTGGGCACCTACGTCGTGCTGTGCGCGTACCCGCTGTACCTGCTGCTCGCCGGGCCGGGCCGGCCGCGCTCGGAGATCCGCGAGCCGGAGGCGACGAATTCGGACGCGGCGAACCTGCTGGTCCCGACGTCCCTCACCCGGTTCCGCACGGGCCTGGACCCGCTCGCGGACGAGTTGCACACCCACTCCGGTGAGCAGGGCGGCTACGTCGGGCTCGCGCTGCTCGCGGTGGTCGTCGTCGCAGTGGTGACGGCGCGGCGCCCGCTCACCCGGGTCGTCGCGGTCGTCGGGGTCGTTGCCTGGGTGCTCTCGCTCGGGGTGAACCTCGTGGAGTTCGGCCACGACACGGGCCTCGCGCTGCCCTGGCGCCTGGTCGAGGGCCTCCCTCTGGTGGGGGAGATCGAGGCGATGCGGTTCCAGGTGGTGGTCGCGCTGTGCGTCGCGATCGTCGTCGCGCTGTGGCTCGACGCGCTCGCCGACCTGCCCGCCGGCGGGCTGCGGACGCTCGCGCCGGTGGCGACCGGCGTCGCGATGCTGACGTGGCTGCCGGCGGACGAGCAGGTCGCCACGCCCGCGATCGTCCCCACGTTCTTCGCCGCCGGGGCACCCGGCCTGTCGGGGGCGGACGTCGTCGAGACCTACCCGAGCTCCACCGGAGTCTGGGTGGGCGGGGCGCGGCCGATGCTGTGGCAGGTGGCCAGCGGCTTCGCCTACCGGACCACCGGCGGGTACTTCATCGGCTCGGACGCGCAGAACGACCTGCTGCTCGAGTCGCCGGTCACCGCCTACCAGCAGGGCGCCCTCGACGTGGCGGGCGGCGGTGCGCAGCCGTCCGCGGACGCTGCGACCGCGGCGCGCGACGAGCTGGGCGCGCTGGGCGCGACCGTCGTGGCAGTCGTTCCCGACGGTGCGGACGCCGGGCCGGTCCTCGACTGGACCCGGCGGGTCACCGGCCTGCCCGGTCAGCAGGTCGACGACGTCTGGCTGTTCCGGCTCGCCGCGGGGTGAGCGGATTCTGAGGACGGCGGGATCAGGAGGGGGCATGATCCCGCCGTCACGGACATTCTCTGCGCCGAGATGGGGTCTGTGACCATTTCGATGCAGGCTTACGGTGTTGTTCGACCGGAAGGAGCTGTACCGCCACGTGCAGTTGGTCCATTCGTGGCTACAGCCCAAGGCGGCTCGCCGTCCAGGTCCGCCAACCCCGACGCGCCCGGTGGCAGCGCCGTCGCGTGCACTCGGTCGGCCTCGAGGCGGATCTCCTGGTCGAGCCGGCACGGTGGCGGGGAGTGGGCGAACCTCCGCGCAATTGCCGTTCTCGCCAGTCGATACCCTGCTGAGGTGACCGCGACCCGCACCGCGCCCGCCGGCCTCGTCGGCCAGCTCGCGCGCTTCATCGCGGTCGGGGTGCTGTCGGCGATCGTCGACCTCGGCGTCTACCAGCTCCTGCTGCACCTCGGCGTGTGGGTGCACGCCGCCAAGGCGATCAGCTTCATCCTCGGCACGACCACCGCCTACCTGCTCAACCGGCGTTTCACCTTCACCACCGCAGCGGGCGGGAAGCGGCGCTTCGCCGGCTTCGTCGCGCTGTACGCGACCACGTTCGCGATCAACGTCGGGGTGAACGCCCTGGCCTTGGCCGTGCTGCCCGTCATGCCGGCTCGCTACACGGTGGCGTGGGTGATCGCCCAGGGAACCGCCACGGCGATCAACTTCGTGATGCTGCGGACGGTCGTCTTCCGGGCTTGACCCTCACCCCACGTGAGGCCGCACCCTTGCTGCATGACCGAAGGGGCAGTGTGGGGGACGGCGCTCACCGTCGGGCAGGTGGCCGAACGGTTCGGTGTGACGGTGCGCACCCTGCACCACTACGACGAGATCGGGCTGATCCGCCCGTACCGGACGGCGGCGGGTTACCGGGCCTACACCGGCGGCGACCTGGAGCGGCTCCGGCACGTCGTGGTCTACCGACGGCTGGGGTTCCCACTCGAGGAGATCGGGCCGCTGCTCGACGACCCGCACACCGACGTCGAGGCGCACCTGCGCCGGCAGCGGGCGGCGGTCGTGACCCGGCTGGACGAGATGCGTGACCTCGTCGCGGCCATCGATCGAGCACTGGAGGCACGGATGAACGGCAACGCACTGACACCTGACGAGCAGAAGGAGCTGTTCGGCGAGGGGTTCAGCGACGAGTACGCCCACGAGGCGGAGCAACGCTGGGGCGACACGGACGCGTGGCGGCAGTCGCGGGAGCGGGCGGGCCGCTACGGCAAGGACGACTGGCGCCGGATCGCCGCGGAGGGCAATGAGGTCACGGCGCGGTTCGTCGCGCTCATCCGGGCGGGCGCGCCGCCGGACTCGGCGGAGGCGATGGACGCCGCCGAGGCGCACCGGGAGCACATGGACCGGTGGTTCTACGACCTCGGGTACGCCATGCACCGGGGGTTGGCGGACATGTACCTCGCCGACCCGCGGTTCACGAAGACCTACGACGACCGGGCGCCCGGTCTGGCGCGGTACGTGCACGACGCGATCCACGCCAACGCGGACCGGCACGAACGGTAGATGCCGCAAGAGGACATTTCAAAACCCCCAGGGCGTGCCCGCACGCGGCCCGGGTTTCGAAATGCCCTCTCAGAGCCTGTCGAACCGCTCCGCGCGACCCTGCCGCAGCAGCCGCACCCACTCGGCGAACCCCTGGGGGTCGCGCCGGGTGACCAGGAAGTACCAGGCGAAGCGGGGGAACTCGAGCAGCCCGACGCGGCGCATCCCCGGCCTGCTCACGAGGTAGCCGCGGTTGCGGTAGGTGTAGTAGCGCTTCGCGGCGTCGTCGGGGTGCTGGGCGTGCAGCCGCCCGCCGAGCATGGGCTTGAGGTCGTCCGTGCCGCGCGGGTGCAGGTAGGCCGCAGCCAGGCTGGTGCCGAACGGCAGCTTGGACCGCACCATCCGCCGGTGCAGCTCCACCTCGTCGCCGCGGACGAACAGCCGCAGGTCCGGCACGCCGATCATCTCCAGGGCCCCGGCGCGGAACAGGGCCCCGTTGAAGAAGGCAGCGATCCCGCTGAGCAGCTCGTGGTCCGCCGCCCCGGCCGTGAGGGTGGCGCGTGATCTGTGCCAGGTGAGCCCACGGCGGACGGTGAACGCCAGCCGTTCCGGGTTGTCGGCGTCCACGACCACCGGTGACACGGCGGCGAGCATGCGGCGCTGGGCGATGTCCAGCAGCGTGGCGAGCACGGTCTCGTCCGCGGCGCGGCCGTCGTCGTCGCCCAGCCACACCCAGTCCGCCCCGAGCGCCAGCGCGTGCAGCATGCCCAGCGCGAAGCCGCCGGCCCCGCCCAGGTTGCGCCACGACGGCAGCCACGTCGCCGGGATCCCGCACTCCTCCACGACCTCGCGCGCTGGCTCGTCCGGCCCGTTGTCGACGACGACCAGATGCGCGATCGGGTGCGTCTGCTTCGCCATCGCGGCCAGCGAGTCGACGAGCTGCACGGACCGGTGCCGGGTGACCACGACGGCGACGACCGAGCCGGGTGGGACCGGCCCGCCGGGGATGGCGGTCACCGTCCCTTCTCGGCGAGGACGTCGCGGCCCTTGTAGTGGTGCAGCACCTCGCGCAGCGGCCCGTGCTCGCGGATCGTGCCGTGCTCGAGCCAGATCGCGGTGTCGCAGAGGTCCGCGAGGAACTCGTCGGAGTGCGAGGCGAACACGAGGATCCCGGAGCGCTCGACCAGCTCGAACAGCCGTGCGCGCGCCTTCGCGAGGAACTCCGCGTCCACCGCGCCGATCCCCTCGTCGAGGAGCAGGATCTCGGGGTCGATGCTGGTGACGACGCCGAGCGCGAGGCGCACCCGCATGCCGGTGGAGTAGGTGCGCAACGGCATCGACAGGTAGTCGCCGAGTTCGGTGAAGGCGGCGATGTCGTCGACGCGCGACTCCATCTGCTTGCGCGTCATGCCCAGGAACAGCCCGCGGATGAGGATGTTGTCGAAGCCGGAGATCTCCGGGTCCATCCCCACCGCGAGGTCGAAGACCGGCGCGACCTTCCCGACGACCGACGCCCGGCCGCGGGTCGGTTCGTAGATCCCCGACATGAGCCGCAGAAGCGTCGACTTGCCCGCGCCGTTGTGGCCGACGAGCGCGACGCGGGCGCCGGTGCGCAGCGACACGGTGATGCCGCGCAGCGCCTCGATGATCGGCACCTTCGAGTCCGTGCCGATCTGCCCACCGGCCCGTCCGAGGACGGCCTTCTTCAGGGAGCGGGTCTTGGCGTCGAAGATCGGGAAGTCGACGGCGGCGTCGGTGATGTCGATGCCGGGTTCAGGGGTCGCGGCGGCCGTCATCTCACACCCAGTACGCCACGCGGGAGCGGTAGTTGCGCAGGCAGAGCAGCGCCACCCCGCAGCCGACAACGGTGATCGCCCCGACGACCGCCCAGTGCCGCCACACGATCGGCTGGCCCAGCAGGGGCTGGCGCACGATCTCGACGAAGTGCATCACGGGGTTCAGCTCGAGGTAGGCCGACAGCGGGTTCGACTTGAGCCGCTCGTAGGACCACACGATCGGGGTCATGAAGAACAGCAGCTGCGTGACGCTCGCGATGATCGGCGGGATGTCGCGGAAGCGGGTGGCGATGATGCCGCAGAGCAGCGCGAGCCACCCACCGTTGATCACCAGCAGCAGGAACGCGGGGATGGCGAGCAGCACCGTCGCGCTCAACGGCTGCGGGAAGATGACGACGAGCAGGAGCCAGATCACCAGGTTGTGCAGGAAGAACAGCGTCTGACGCCACAACAGGCGGTACACGTGCAGGCTGATCGGGGCCGGCAGGAACCGGATCAGGCCCTCGTTCGCGATGAAGACCTCGCTGCCCTCGAGGATGCAGCCGTTGATGAAGTTCCAGATCAGCAGGCCGGTGGCCACGTACGGAAGGAACGTGTGGACCGGCTCGCCGAACAGCGCGCCGTAGAGGATGCCCATCGCCGTGGCGATGACCCCCATGCTGATGCTGATCCAGAGCGGCCCGAGCACCGAGCGGCGGTAGCGCTGCTTGATGTCCTGCCAGCCCAGGTACCCCCACAGCGAGCGCTGCTGCCAGCCGCTCCCGAGGTCGCCGAACGCGCGCTGCCAGCTACGGGACCCCGGGACGTCCGGCAACGCGGGCGCCGACGGCTGACCGCCGCCGTCGGCCCGGTGCTCACCGGTGGTCACAGGATGCGCCACAGGACGAGGGTACCGACGGCGCCCGCCGGTCCGGCGCCGCACCCTCGCCCGCGACGTCCGGGACCACCGCACTACAGGTAGACCACCGCACTACAGGTACTGGCCGGTGCCCCGGCCGAGGCCCTCCGACAGGGGCTGGCCAGGGGTGGCGGTACCTGGCGGGAGCCCGCGACGCATCTGCTCCAACTGCGCGCGCGCTGCCATCTGCTGGGCGAACAGAGCCGTCTGGATGCCCTGGAACAGGCCCTCCAACCAGCCCACCAGCTGGGCCTGCGCGATGCGCAGCTCGGCGTCGCTGGGGGTGGCGTCGTCGTCGAACGGGGTGCTCAGCCGGTTCAGCTCGTCGCGCAGCTCGGGCGCCAGGCCCTCCTCCAGCTCACGCATGGAGCTCGACAGGATGCTGCGCAGCCGCACACGGGAGGCGTCGTCCAGCGGGGCCGATCGCACCTCGTCGAGCAGCTGCTTGATCATCGTGCCGATCCGCATCACCTTCGCGGGCTGCTCGACCATGGCGCCGACGCCCTGCTGGTCGCCCTCGTCGTCCGACGACTGCTGCGGTACCCGGGCCATCCCGAGCGGCCGCCCGTCGGGGCCGACCACCATCACGTGCTGCTCGCCGTCCCCGCCGTCTCCGCCGTCGGAGCCGCCGCCGTTGCCGTTGCCTGGCTGGGTCATGGACCCATTGTCGCCCGTCGGCGGCCGATGACGCCTACCGCACTCCCGCCCGCCCCTGCGAGTCGCCGCCTTTGCCGCCGCGAGTCGTCACGTTCAGCCGGCCGGCACCTCCAGCAGCAGCTTGCCCACCACCCCTCCGGCTTCCAGCTGCCGGTGGGCCTCCGCGGCCCGGTCCATCGGGAACGTCGCCTGCACCACGGGCCGCACCCGCCCGTCGGCGATCATCGGCCAGATCTGCGCGCGGACCCCTGCGACCACCGCGCCCTTCCCGTGCGGGCCTGCCACCGGCCGGCCTCGCAGGCTCATCGCGGTGACGCTGGCCCGCTTGCGGAGGAGCGTGTTGAGGTTCAGCTCGGCTTTCGTCCCACCTTGCATGCCGATGACCAGCAGCCGGCCGTCGGAGGCGAGCGCCGCGACGTTCGCGGCCAGGCCCTTGGCACCCATGTTGTCGAGGATCACGTCCGCGCCGTGCCCGTCGGTCGCCTTCGTGAGCTGGTCGGGGACGTCGTCGTGGTAGTCGATGACGACGTCGGCGCCCAGTTCCCGGCACCGGTCGGCCCGCGTCGGCGCCGCGGTCGCGACGACCCGGGCACCCAGCGCCTTCGCGACCTGGATCGCGTGGGTGCCGATCCCGCTGCTGCCGCCCTGGACGAGGAACGTCTCGCCCGCCTGGAGCCGTCCGGTCGCGACGATGTTGGACCAGACGGTGCAGGCGACCTCGGGCAGCCCCGCAGCAGCCAGCAGGCCCACGCCGTCGGGAACGGGCAGCACCTGCGCGGCGGGCACGGCCACCTTCTGCGCGTACCCGCCTCCGGCGAGCAGTGCACACACCTCGTCACCGACCGACCAGCCCGTGACGCCCTCGCCGAGCGCGGCGATCCGCCCGGCACACTCCAGTCCGATGATCTCCGATGCGCCCGGCGGCGGCGGGTAGTGCCCCTGGCGTTGGAGCAGGTCGGCGCGGTTGACGGCGCTCGCGGCGACGTCGATCAGCACCTCACCCGCGCCCGCGACGGGGTCCGGAACCTCGGACCACTCCAACATCTCCGGGCCGCCCGGTTCCCGCACCGTGATCGCGTACATGCCTGTGGACGCTATTCGCTCGGGACGGCGGGCGCTCGACCGTGGGGGTCGCCGACACCCGGCGCCGCCGCTACCCCAGGTTGACGCCCCGGGCGAACGTGTCGCACTGCGCCGGGTCGCCGCTCCGGTAGCCGATGGTCCACCACTTCTCGCGCTGCGCGGAGCTGCCGTGGGTGAACTGCGACCGGTCGACCCGCCCGCCGCCCAGGTTGGACTGGATGAAGTCGTCGCCGATGCGCGAGGCGGTGTCGAGGGCAGCGTTGACGTCGGCCTGGTCGACGTCCTGGATCAGCGGTTGCCCCGATGACGTGGGGACCGTGGTGGCGTTGTGCGCCCACACCCCCGCGTAGCAGTCGGCCTGCAGCTCCAACCGCACCGAACCGGACGTCGGACCGCTGTCACCGGTCTGTACCCGTCGGTTCGTGCCGAGCAGGTTCTGGATGTGGTGCCCGTACTCGTGGGCGATGACGTAGGCCCGGGAGAACGCCCCGCCCTGCGCGCCGAACCGGGTCTGGAGCTCCTTGAAGAAGTCCAGGTCGATGTAGATCTCGGCGTCGGGCGGGCAGTAGAAGGGCCCCACGGCCGACGACGCACTGCCGCACCCGGTGCTCACCCCGCCGCTGAAGAAGTTCAGCCGAGGCTTCCGGAACGACTGCCCGGACCGGGCGAACGCGTCGGCCCAGTACCCGTCGAGTGAGTTGTCCACCGCCACGACCTCACAGTCGAGCTGCCGGTTCGCCGATGCGCCGGTCTGGCACGCCTGGGAGATCTGCGTGTTGTCCGCACTCTGTCCCTGCTGGACGTCGCCGAGCCCGCCGCCGGGGAGCGGGATCGGGAACCCGCCGCCGCCGCCCCCGCCGCCGCCCCCGCCCCCGCCTCCACCGAGCGCGGAGAGCAGGAAGAAGATGATCAGGCCGATGATGCCGAGGCCGCCGCCACCGATGGCGACCCGGCCCCCGACACCGCCGCCACCACCGCCGGACCCGCGCAGATCGTCGATCGACGACGTGTCGAGGTTGGCGTTCTCGTTGAACCGCACCTGTGCCTCCCACGGCCGTCCCGTCACTGCGCGACCGGGACCCCCACCAGTACTCGCGACGCAGTCATACCAGCCGGTCGGCGTCAGTGGAGCTTTCCACGCAAGAGGTTCATCGCGACGCGAACCGTTCGGGTCCGTCAACCTGGCGAGGGCGGCCCGGCGGCTAGGCTGCGTCGCGGAAGCGTGGCAGAGCGGCCGAATGCACTCGCCTTGAAAGCGAGAGCCCTTAACCGGGTCGGGGGTTCGAATCCCTCCGCTTCCGCAGGTCAGGGGCTCGTGTGGCCGTCGTGCGGGTCGTCGACGGGCGGGTTGACGGCAACGCGCCCACGACCGCGCCACCGGGCTGCGCGAGGCGGCGGCCTTCTCGTCGAGCCGGCCGTGCGAGACGAGTGACCGACGGAGCGACGATCGGGCCGCACGACCCCGCATCGCGACGGGCACCCAGGGCCGCCGTACCACCGGTGACCTGGCCTGATGAGCAGTACGGGCGCCCGGGACGACGAACCCGGCGAGATCAACTAACCGCTGTATCCCATCCAGCTTCCGAATATGAAGAACCACATCACGATGAGCGCAGCGAGGGTCGCGGTTCCCTTCCAGAAGGTCGCGTACCGACCTTTCGCATCACGGTTCGGGTTAGACATCGCCGCGTACCTGCCCGTGTGTCATACCGAGATCGTTCCATACCCGCAACATCTCCTGTGGCCTGACGTCTGGCGTGGCGGTCGGGCGTCTCACCCCTCCTACCTGCAGTGACAACTCTCTTCCAACGCGCCCCGGGAGCGATGATCATTCGCCCCTGGTGATCGTCGGCGCCGTCGGTCGCTTCGGTGAGGCAACGCAGCGGGCGGGTTCAGCGACTCGTGGGGATGGCGTCTTTCTGATCTTCCGGGGTGAGCCCGATGAGGCGACGACACGCTGACGCGATTCCGCACGCGCGAGAGTGAGCGGATGTCGACGGGGTGTCGCCTAGAATCCCCGATCGTGCCGTTCCCTGTCGCTGCGGAGGCTCCGTTTCCTGTCGCTGTGGAGGCTCCGTGCCGAGGCCGCGATGTGTCGAGGCCGCCTGCTCCGGCGTGGACGGCTGCCCACGTGCCACGTTCGCCGGCCCGGGGCACGTGGAGTGCGGCATCGACGGTTGACACGTGATGCCGCGACGGCGCGTCTGGCGTGAGCCCGGGGTCGGTGGGTCGACGGCGTCTGTCTCGGACCGGATGCTCGTCGTCGGCATTCTCGCCGTCGCCGTGGCGGGCGGTGATCTCGCTGTGTGGTTGCTGAGCGCCTCACCGGCCCACCCGGATGCGGGCGGTGCTACCTGGATCGGTCTTGCGCGTGCTGCCCTCAGCCTCGTGGTCGGAGCCGCCGCGGCGGTCGGCCTCTGGTTGGCACTGCGCCAGCGATCGGGCGACGTCCGCGCCGTGAACACGACGAAACTCACCATCGAGCGGCGGGTCAACGAGATCATCGCCGAGGCGGGCGACCAGCTCGGCAGCGAAACGGCGAGCATTCGTCTGACCGGGCTCTACGCTCTGGAACGGCTGGCGCAGACCTATCCAGGACACCGGCAGGTCGTCGTCAACGGCCTGTGCGCCTATCTGCAGGCGCCCTGGACGCCGCCGGGAGGGGTCCTGGTCACGCGGTCCGACGGCTCGGGCAAGGGCCTTGAGATCGAGCACGATCCGGCAGCCGAGGACGGGGCGGAGCCCACGGAACGTCCCCAACCGCCTGAAGATCAATTACAGGAACATCGGGTGCGCAGGACCGCGCAAGGGATCCTGCTCCGCCACCTCGCGAAAGAGGCGTCGCCGCAGCAGCGTTGGGAATCGATGATCGATCTTTCCGGTGCCTATCTGGGCGGAGCCGGCCTGTACGAGGCGGACCTGAGGGTCGCCGTTCTTACCGGAGCCGACCTGACGAATGCAGATCTGCATGACACGGACCTGAGGCGGGCCGACCTCAGGCGGGTGAACCTGACGAAGGCCGACCTGATGCACGCGTGCCTGGCCGGTGCGAACCTCGAGCAGGCGTCGCTGCAGATGGCCGACCTCGCATGGGCGAACCTGCACGGCGCACGGCTGTCCTGTACGAACCTGACCGGCGCCAACCTGCGTGGGGCGAACCTCGCCGCCGCCGACCTGGTCGAGGCGGACCTCTCCGCCGTGTACTGGACCAGGGAGACGATCTGGCCGATCAGGCTCCAGCGTGAAATCCTGCAGCATTCGACAGAGGTCCGGACGGCGGCCGGTGAGGTTGCCCGCCTGGTGCGGTCCGGGTACCGGGTGGCCTGAGTCGTCGGAATCGTCGCCCGCGACTCAGTCCCTGGACAGCGTCGGCGCGGATGTGTAGACGGTCATGTCGTCGTGCCACACCACCATCGTCCCGTGGTTGGTCCCCTTCCGGTACATCCCGATCTTCAGGTACGCCTTGGGCGAGTTCATGTTCGCGGACTTCGGCGAGGTTTTGGGAAGGACCAGCTGTCCGTCGCGGTGTACTTCCTCGAAGGCTGTGCCGGGATCGTTCGAGAACTTCACATGCAGCAGGTAACGATGCCACACGCCCCGGTCCAGCATGCCGATCGGCAGCAGCTCCTTGTCGCCGACCTGCAGGTAGAGCTTGTCGTCACCGTCGTTGCCGCACTGCAGGTTCAACGCGGGAGAGCCCTCGGCCGCCGAGTGGTCCGAGTTCGCCGGGTGCCACTGCATCGGATCGCACCAACCGTCGGCGGGTACGGGGAACGACTTGTCGAACATCATCGAGAACGAGTACCAGCGCTCGTCCCCGTCGCTCACGTCCGTCGAGTTCGGCAGCTTCGCCTCGGATCGCTCGCCCGAGTCGACGGGGGTGTCCCCGTCGCGGACCTCGAACCGCCCCGCCGTCCGGTGGCCCGGTCCACCGTCGGCGACCCGCAGGCTGTAGTTCGCCGCCGTCTCGAGCTCCCACTGCGACGTGTTGCCCGTGTCGAAGTCGCCCCGAAACTGCACCGCACCCCCGGAAACGGTCCCGGAGCCGGACCGGGGGGCCGCGGACGGAGCGGTACGCGACGACGAACTCTTGGACGGGGTCGGCGCCGTCGTGGTCCTGCGCGACGTCGATGCGGACGGCTGGGGCGCGCTCGACTCGGCCGGTGCACTCGACTCGGCCGGTGTAGGAGCGGACATCGGCGTCGGGGCGGCGGTCGGCGTTGAGATCGTCGTCGTGGGGGGTAGAGGTGGTTCGGCGGCCACGCCCCCGCTGATGCTTGCCCGCGGTTGGGGCAGGGCCACGTCGAGCTCCGAATCGGTCTTGCGCGCGAACTGCCCCGCGACCGCAGTGCCGGCCACCACGACGACAGTCAGGACTCCGGCGGTCAACGGTGCCATCCGGTGGACCCGACGATGACGCCCCGCAGGCGTGATCAGGCGATGTCGGCCGTGGCCGTCTGTCGGTTCCTGGTCGCCCGCGAACCGAAGGTCTGGCCGGTCCTCCAGGTCGAGGGAGGTTCCTTGCATGGCATTGGACGATAAGAAGGCTCACCCGACCTCACAGCTAAACCTGAGAGACCTGGTTCCATAGCCGCGCCGACAGGTCCAGCAAGGGCGCCGAACGTGGCAGCTTCATCAGAAGATGATCTTCCTTGCGCCGTTCGGCTCAATCACTCTCTCAGGCTGGAGTGACGGAAGTCATCTCAGGAATATTCCCTCCGTCTGCCGCTCCCACGACGCCGCACTCGGATTCGCTGTCACAGGGAGTGACCGTCGATCAGTCGTGCTTTCCCCGTCCGCCGCTCCGGCAGTGCCGCACGCCGCGACGATCGGGTGGATCATCATGTGAGCTCCTTCGGCACCGCTGCGACGGTAACAGCGGTGATCATCGCTGCGAGAACGCCTCGGGGAGTGACACGGCTGTTCTGCGTCGAGGACTACGGTCGTCGCTGCTCTCCCGAGATGCCGTGACGATGATCCGGAGGACCCGATGCTCAAGTACAGCCACCCCATGCTGGCGGTGATTCTGGAGTACTGGCCCATCACGATCTTCGCGCCGACGGTTCTCCTGCTCATCGCCACACTCGCCTTGACCACCCGCTGGTGGGACCGCCGCGACCAGGAGGCCCGGGAGAACCTGATGCCGCAGGCTCCGGCCACCGGTGTGGTCGTGAGCTGGCCCTCCGGCGACCCGATGAAGGCCGGTGCACCTCGGGTCGACCCCCAGTTCCACGGTGAGGGCGCCGACACCCGCGCAGCGTCCTGACGCACTGTCCCGGTGGCTGCCCAGCCGTTGAAACCGGGGTTCCTGCTCGCGCGGGAGTCACGACGGGAGGGTGCCCGCCTCGGCCATCAGTCTCCGGGCCCGCTGGATCCGCGGCGGTTCCGGCGGGCCGGGGATTCGGGCGACCGTCGCACGCAGCGCCTTGAGCGCGAGCGTGGCGCTGAGGTCCGTGGTCGGCAGGCCCGGCGAGCCGTACATCCGGCGGGCCCAGCGCGGCATCGTCGCGAACGCGAGCGCTGCCACGGGCGGCTGTGTCAGCTTCACCGACCATGGTGCGGGCAGGCGTGCGGTGAGCAGGTTGACCGTCCCGGTGATCGCCTCTTCGGTGAGCCGCAGGCGCGGGCGCACCTCGTCGAAGTAGGCCTCGAGCTCGGCCCGCGACCGCGGGACGTCCGCCGCTCCCACGATCTCGGCCGCACGGACGCTCTCGGCCACGTAGCGGTCGGCGTCGGCGTCGTCGAGGATCCCGGCTCGGACGGCCACGTCGACGTAGGAGTCGATCTCCCCGCAGTGCACCCACAGGAGCCCCTGCGGGTCGTCGAGGCGAAACGCCCTCCCGGTTGCCGGGTCGTGGCCGCGCAGCTTGGCGTGCAGCCTCCGCACCCGGCCGGCGGCCGCCTCCACCTCGCTCGTCGTCCCGTAAGTGCGGATGCCGACGAACTCGGCCGTTCGCACGAAGCGGGCGAACGCCTTCGCCGGGTCGAACAGCGCCGAGTTCTGGTAGGTCCCGAGCATCACCCACGGGTGCAGGGCCTGCAGGATCAGCGCCCGCATACCCCCCACGTACAACACCGGTTCCAGGTGCACCCGCCAGGTCGCGGAGTGCGGGCCGAAGAGCCCGGTGTCGGTGTCGTCGGCAACGGCCGTCATGCGGACCTCCCACGACCAGCATCCGCGATTCCACCGGCCCGCGCACGCCGGATCCGGGAGGCGGCGGATCGGTGCGTCACACAGCCTTCGCGACCGGCGCACCTGTTCCAACCGGTGCACCGGTCGCGCCCGCAGCGGGACAGCGCAGGACGTGCGCCGAGACGCACGAGCAGAGCCGGCCGTCAGTCCGGATCGGCGAGGAACGCCGCCGCCGCGGCGACGAGATGCGCCGGGTCGTCCACCCCGCACAGCTCCCGCGCGGAGTGCATCGACAGCACCGGGATGCCGACGTCCACGGTCCGGATCCCCAGCCGGGTCGCGATGATCGGCCCCACGGTGCTCCCGCACGGCACGGTGTTCCGGGAGACGAACACCTGGCTCGGCACGCCCGCGTCCCGGCACGCCCGCGCCCACGCGGCGGCCCCGGGGGCGTCCGTCGCGTAGCGCTGGTTCGCGTTGACCTTCAGCGCCGGCCCGCCGTTCGGCACCGCGCGGTGAACGGGGTCGTGGTGGCCCAGGTAGTTGGGATGCACGGCGTGCGTGACGTCGCACGAGAGCGCCCGCGACGCCGCGAACACCTCCGCCCGCGCGTCGAACCCACCTGCCAGGCGGGTCAGCACGTTCTCCAGGAGCGGCCCGGCCGCGCCGGTCGCCGACGCGCTTCCGACCTCCTCGTGGTCGAACGCGACCAGCACGGGCACCGTCGCGCTCTCCCGCCCCGCCAGCAGCGCCGACAGCCCCGCGTGCACCGACACCAGGTTGTCCAGCCGCCCCGCGGCGAACAGCTCCCCGGCAGCGCCCAGCGCGGCGGGTGGGGTCAGGTCGTACACGACGAGGTCGTGCCCGGCGACGTCGCTGAGCTCGACACCGGCCTGCGTCGCGACGAACTCCAGGAACCCGCCCGGCGTGCCCAGCCCCCATACCGGAAGCAGGTGCTGCTGCGGATCGAGCGTCAGGGCCTGGTTGACCGTGCGGTCCAGGTGGATGGCCAGCTGCGGGACGCGCAGGAGCGGGCGATGCACGTCGACCAGCGCCGACGACCCGTCGTAGCGCGCGAGCCGCCCTGCCAGCCCGAGGTCGCGGTCGAGCCACGAGTTCCACAGCGCGCCGCCGTAGACCTCGACCGCCACCTGCCGCCACCCGGCCGTACCCGCGTCGGGATGCGGCTTGACCTTGAGGGTGGGCGAGTCGGTGTGCGCGGCGAAGATCCGCAACGGGGCCGGCTCCGCGCGCTGCCACCAGGCCAGCAGGGTGCCGTCGCGCACGAGCCAGCGGCCGCCCGGATCGCCCGACCACGGCGCGGTCTCCACCTGCTCGGTGAAGCCGGCGGCCGCCAGGCGGCGCACGGCCTCGGCCACCACGTGGTAGGGCGTCGGACTCGCGGTGAGGAAGGAGCTCAGATCGTCGAGGGGAGCCACAGCGGCCATCCTTGCCGTTCTCCGGTCGGCGAGCACACCGACCGGACGTGAGAGAAGGTCGGTGGGCACTGCCATCCTGGACCCGTGGGACCGGAGCACGACGTGGTGGTCGTCGGTGACGTGCTGCCGGTCGTGCCGTGCGGGGGAACGGCGGCGGCGGTGACGGTCGGCGAGGCCGGGGTGGAGTTCCTGGGTACCCGGCCGGCCGGGACGGCAGGATGAACCACATGACGGACGGGTCCGCGCTGCTGCAGAGGTTCGGCGCCGCGGACGCCTGTGCCGCCCGGCTGCTGTGCGACGACCATCCGGCCGACGACGTCGCGTTCACCGTGGTGGAGCCGGACCTCTCGGCCCGCGAGCTGACCTACGGCGAGCTCGGCAGCGAGTCGGCCCGCTTCGCCGCGGCGCTCGCCGACCTCGGCGTCGGGCCGGGCGACCGCGTCGCCGTGCTGATGAGCCGCTCGATCGAGCTGATCGTGACGCTCCTGGGGATCTGGCGTCGGGGTGCGGTGCTCGTGCCGTTGTCGACGGCGCTGGGTCGCCCGGCGATCGCCACCCGGCTGCGGGTCGCGGACGTGGCGCTGGTGGTCGTCGACGCGGACCGGCGAACGAAGCTGGCCGCGGGGGAGGGGGTGCCCGCCGATCCGCGGTGGCAGGTCGTCGTGGTCCGCGGCGAGCCGGGGCGCGGTGAGCTGTCGTTCGAGGCGCTCATGGCGCTCTACCTCGACGACTCGCTGCTGCTGCCGGTCGCGGCGGGCGGTGGCGGGCCGCTGGCGCTCGTGTTCACGGCGGGCACGACCGGGCCGCCGAAGGCGATCGCCGTGCCGGTCCGCGCGCTGGCCGCGTTCGCCGCAGCGTGCCTCGCCGACGGCGACCGGCCGGGTGACGTGCACTGGGACACCGCGGACCCGGGCTGGGCAACCGGCCTCTACTCCGCGATCCTCGGCCCGCTCGCCACCGGTCGCCGCAGCCTGCTCACCCGCGGGGCGATCGAACCGTCGCCTGCCTGGGGGCTGCTCGCCCGCTACCGGGTCACGCACCTGCACGCCGGCCCGGCACATTTCCGGACCATGGCCGCCGCGGGTCCGCCGCCGCCCGGGCTGGCCCTGCGACACGCGTCGTCGACCGGCGAGCCGTTGCCCCCGGACCTCGTCACCTGGGCCGAGGAGGTGCTCGGCCGCCCGGTGCGCGACCGGTACGAGCAGGCGGAACTGGGTACCGTGCTCGTCGACGACACCGGCTGCGGACCCGGGACGATGGGCAGGCCGTTGCCCGGGTGGAGCGTCGCGGTGCTGGACGACGACCGCGACGAGCCCGCGCCGACCGGTGCCATCGGCCGGCTCGCGATCGACCGGTCGGCCAGCCCGCTGATGTGGTTCACCGGCTACGCGGTCGACGTCGAGCGCACCGCCGCGTCGTTCACCGCGGACGGACGGTGGTACCTGACCGGCGACACCTCCGAGGTGGACGCCGACGGGTGTCACCGCTTCTCCGCCCGCGTCGGCGACGTGATCGTCACAGCCGGGCACCGGATCGCCCCGTTCGAGGTGGAGAGTGTGCTGATGCTGCATCAAGACGTCACCGAGGCCGTGGTGGTCGGGATCCCGACCATGCGCCGCGGCACCGTCCCGGAGGCCTATGTGGTGCTGCGGCCGGGCACGGAGCCGGCGTTCGGGCTGGTGGAGGAGCTCAAGCAGATGGTGCGCACCAAGCTGCCGGCGTACGCGGTCCCGAACGTGGTGCACGTCGTCGACGGGCTGCCGCGCACTCCCGGTGGCTCGGTCCGACGGGCCGCGCTGCGCGAGCGGCGGGCGAACTGGTGAGCGGGAGCGTCGATGCGTTCCTCATCGCGATCCCGCCACTGGTCGTGTACCTGACGGTCGGGCTCGTGGTCGGCATCGAGAGCCTCGGTGTGCCGCTGCCCGGCGAGATCGTGCTGGTCAGCGCAGCCTTGTTGTCGTCACGGCACGAGCTCGACGTCTCGCCGGGGTGGATCGCCCTGGCCGCAACGATCGGTGCGGTGGTCGGCGACTCCGTCGGCTACGCCATCGGACGCCGCTACGGCATGGGCCTGTTCGCGTGGGCAGGCCGCAAGATGCCACGGCACTTCAGTGCCGCGCACGTGGCGGCCGCCGAGCGGCTCTTCGCCAGGTGGGGCGTGCTCGCGGTGTTCTTCGGCCGGTTCATCGCGTTGCTGAGGATCTTCGCGGGGCCGCTGGCCGGGGCGCTGCGCATGCAGTATCCGCGGTTCCTCATCGCGAACGTCCTCGGTGGCATCTGCTGGGCAGCGGGCACGACCTTCGCGGTCTACCTGCTCGGGATCGTCGCGGAACGGTGGCTGCAGCGGTTCTCGTGGATCGGGCTGGTCGTCGCCGTGGTCGCCGGCCTCACGATCGGCGCTGTGGTCAAGCGGCGCACGGCGCGCCTGGTGGACGACGAGGGATGAACCCGCTCCTCACCCCGAGTCCGCTCCCGTACGGGTTCCCCGACTTCGGCGCGATCCGCGAGGAGCACTTCGCCGACGCCTTCGAGGTCGCGATGGCGGAGCACCGCGCCGAGGTGGCCGCGATCACCGCTCGGCCCGGACCACCCACGTTCGACGACACCGTCGTCGCGCTCGAACGGTCGGGCGCCACGCTGCGGCGTGTGTCGGCTGTCTTCTTCGTGCTCGTCGGGTCCCTGTCCACCTCGGCGATCCGCGAGATCGAGGCGTGGGTGGCACCCCTGCTCGCCGAGCACACCGACGCGATCTCCCTGGATCCGGCGCTGTTCGGCCGGCTGGACGCCCTGCACGACGTCCGCCACGAACTCGGCCTGGATGCCGAGTCGCTGCGCCTGCTGGAACGTCGTCACCGCGACGCGGTCCGAGCCGGTGCCCGCCTCGGCCCGGCCGCTCAGGAGCGGTTGCGCGCGCTGAACGCCGAGCTGTCGACGTTGTCCACGGAGTTCGGCACCCGCCTGCTCGTCGACACGAACGCCGCGGCCCTCGTCGTCGACGAACCCGGACAGCTCGACGGGCTGTCTCCGGACGCGGTCGCCGCGGCCGCGCGCGCCGCCGAGGCCCGCGGTCACGCGGGCCGTTACGTGCTCCCGCTGGTCCTGCCCACTCACCAACCCGCGCTGGCCTCCCTCACCGACCGCGGGCTGCGCGAACGGCTGTTCCGAGCGTCGATCGCGCGCGGCGCGCGGGGCAACGAGCACGACACACGGGACGTCGTCCGGCGCATCACCGCGCTGCGTGCGGAGCGGGCGGGGCCTGCTCGGCCACCCGCACCACGCCTCATGGGTGACCGAGGTGGGTACCGCAGAGACGGTCGACGCGGTCGAGAAGATGCTCGCACGGCTCGTCCCGCACGCGGTCTGCAACGCCGACACCGAGGCCGCAGAGCTGGCGGCCCGCGCCGGACACCCGATCGAGTCGTGGGACCGCGCCTTCTACACGGAGGTGATCCGCCGTGAGCGCGCCGCCGACACCGCGGCGCTGCGCCCGTACCTCGAGTTGGAGCGCGTTCTGCACCACGGCGTGTTCGCCGCGGCCGGTGAGCTCTACGGGCTGCGCTTCACCGAGCGGTTCGACCTGCCCGGGTATCACCCCGACGTACGGATGTTTCACGTGGAACGTGACGGCGAGCCGGTCGGCCTGTTCGTCGCCGACCACTACGCCCGCGAGACCAAGCGCGGCGGGGCCTGGATGAACAGCCTCGTCGTACAGTCCGGGCTGCTCGGCACCCGGCCGGTGGTGCTCAACACCCTGAACCTCACCAAGCCCGCAGCGGGGCCGACGCTGCTGACCGTCGCAGAGGTCGTCACGCTCTTCCACGAATTCGGCCACGCCCTGCACGGGCTGCTGTCGGACGTGCGGTACCCGACATTCGCGGGTCCCGGCGTGCCCCGCGACTTCGTCGAGTTCCCCTCGCAGGTCAACGAGGTGTGGCTGCGCGACCCGGAGATCGTTCACCGCTACGCCCGCCACCACCTCACCGGTGCACCGTTGCCCGCCGACCTGTGGGCTCGACTGATCGACCCCGCGCCCACGTTCGGCGAGGGCTTCGCCACCGCCGAGTACCTCGCCGCGGTACTTCTCGACCTGGCCTGGCACCGCCTCGCGCCCGGCGAGGAGGTGGACGACGTGGAGGCGTTCGAGGCAGCAGCACTCGCCGCGGCGGGGATCCCCGCGCAGCTGCCCCCGCGGTATCGCAGCGCCTACTTCAATCACGTCTTCGCCGGCGGGTACTCGGCCGCCTACTACTCCTACATCTGGAGCGAGGTGCTCGACGCCGACACCGTCGAGTGGTTCAGGGAGCGGGGCGGCCTGCGGCGCGAGAACGGCGAGGTGTTCGCCGCGGCGTTGCTGTCCCGTGGGGGCGCGGTCGACCCGATGGAGGCCTACCGCGCCTTCCGCGGCCGTGATCCCGAGATCGCCCCGCTCCTGACCCGCCGCGGCCTCAACGGCTGACAACGCGCTCCGGGTGTCGAAGCCGCGATCCACCGCAGCCTCACCCGGCCCGCCACAAGCATGGCGATCAGCTGATCGGAGATCCGGATCCAGCACCGACACAACACCGCCCCGCCCGGTGGGGAGCTCCGGGCGGGGCGGGAGGAAAGCGGTTCGCGTTACTGATAGATCCGCATCCAGTCGACCTGGAGCTCCGAGGGCTCGGGGGAGTCGCCCTTCGGGAACCAGTCGAGCTGGATGACGGGGTGCACCGGCCCGCGGGGGAGCGTGTCCGGGTCGGTGCTCTCGAACCACTTCTGGCCATCGAGGAAGCCGGTGACACCGCGGGAGGTCACCTCGACCGCGTAGTTGTGCCACTGGGTGAGGTCGATCTGCTTCTCGGCGACCTTCTGGTCACCCGAGCCGTGATGGAGGAAGAACGACACCGAGTCCGCCGCGCTCGTCGTCTCGGCGAAGTCGACCTCGCCGTCGTCGGACCCACCGTCCTGCGGCCACAGCAGCAGCACGGGGTGGTAGGCGGCGTCGCCCTTCGGGAACCGTGCCCGCATCTCCCAGCGGCCGGTCTCGCGATCGTCGCGGTACGACATGCCGCCGGTGTTGCCGTCCGCGTCGCCCCGGATCGTCAGCAGGCCGTTGCCCACCGAGATCGCGTCCGGCGTGCGGCGGCCGTCGCCGTCGTTGCCCGGCCCGTCATACGGGCCCCAGTCGTCGCTGAGCGTCGCGCCCGTGAACTCGTCGCGGCCGATCGGCTTCCAGCCCAACGCGGTGGCGGCCTGGGTCCCGTCGTTCGCGACCGGCCGGGCAGGCTTCCGGGCCACCGCCGCGGCGCGCGTCGTGGTCGGGGCTGTCGTGGGCGAGGTGGCCGCGACCGTGGTCGTGGTCGTCTCCTCGGGCGCGGGGACCTCCTCCGCAGCGGGGTCCGGGGTCACGGTGGGTTCGGCCGACGCCGCGCCGACCAACGCGGCGTCGAGATCGGGGCCGGCGGGGGTGTCGCCGGGGCGCAGGGTCACGGCGACGGTGGTCGCCACCAGCACGGTCGTCACTCCCGCAATCGCCGGCGCCAGCCGACGCTTGCGGGAACGGCGGGTGTCGGGATCCAACTGTAGGCGGTGCCGCCCAGTCGCCTCGACCGGCAGGCCCCGCTCCACGGAGATCCGTTCGATCAGCTCACTGACATCCAGCCGATCCTCCAGGTCCTCGGAGGTTCGTTGCATGGCCGGGAACCTTAGGAAGGTAACGGCGCGTGATCGGCAAACCTGAGAGGCGGGGTTGCGCAGGCGCGCCGACAGGTTGCCAAAACGCGCCGGATTGACCCGAAAGACCTGTTTGGCGATGCGCGCTCCGCCGTTCGGTGGAGAGTCATTCTCAGGTTGCGACAAACGGTCGGACCGATGGAGCGATGTCCCTCCGTTAGCCGATTGTGACCGACCATCAGTAGCGGGCAGAGTGTTGTCGATGCTCCCCGTTGCTCCCCCGGGGGGTGTGCCCCTTTCGTCGCCGGTTCTGTCGGTGGCGGGAACAGCCATGCCCCCGAATGAACCCGTACTCCTGGCGCTTCCTCCGACGGCCGCGTCGGCCTCAGTGCTGCGCACGCTCCGGTCGGAGGGAGTGTCGGTCAACCCTGTCAGCGACGGGATC
>JAEUJO010000173.1 GCA_016794615.1 Pseudonocardia sp.
CGGCATCCCGGCCGACGCGACACGTCTGACCGTGGTCCCACCGCTGGGCGGGATCATGCTGTTCTCCGGTGATCAGCTGCACGCCTCGATCCCGAACACCAGCGGGATGACCCGGTACAGCATCGATTTCCGCACCGTGCACGTCGACGACGTGCACGGCGGCCTCGGCGCTCCGGTGGCCGACGTCACCTGCACCGGCACGGCGCTGCGCGACTTCAAGCGCATGACCGACGGCGCCGCGTTCACCGAGGACGAGGTCGCGCCCTACGACAGCGAGAGCCCGGCGAGCGCCCAGGGCGTCAAGGAGTTCGTCCCCACCAACTGATCGCGCACCGGCCTCCCGCCACGCTCAGGGACGGGGCGGGAGGTCAGGGCGGCGGCGGGACGGGCGCGTCGCGGGGTCCGGGGGCCGGGCGGCCGGGTGCTCCGCCAGCCGCTCCAGCGCCAGGTCGACGGCCCGCTCCAGCTGCGGGTCGCGGCCCGCCGCGTGGTCCCGCGGCGTGACCACCACCTCGATGTCCGGGTCGACGCCCCGGTTCTCGACGTCCCAGCCGGAGTCGTCGAACCACGACGCGTACCGCGGCTGGGTCACCCGCGTGCCGTCGACGAGCGAGTAGCGGCCGTCGATGCCGATCACCCCGCCCCAGGTCCGGGTCCCGATCACCGGCCCGATGCCCAGCCGCTTGATCACGGCGGTGACGATGTCGCCGTCCGAGCCGGAGTGCTCGTCGGCCAGCGCGACCACCGGGCCGCGGGGCGCGTCGTCGGGGTAGGGGAAGGCCTGACGGTGCCTCGGCACGTCCCAGCCGATCACCCGCCGGGCCAGCTTCTCGACCACCAGCTGCGAGGTGTGGCCGCCGCTGTTGCCGCGCACGTCGAGGACGAGGCCGTCGCGCGCCGTCTCCCGGCCCAGGTCGCGGTGCAGCTGTGCCCACCCGCTCGCGACCATGTCGGGAACGTGCAGGTAACCGAGCCGGCCCTCGGAACGGTCGGCGACGTACGCCCGCCTGCCCGCCACCCAGTCCTGGTAGCGCAGCTCCGACTCCGACGAGAGTGGCTTGACGACCACGCGGCGCACCTCGCCCGCACCGTCGCGGTCAGGGCCGGTGCGTACGGTCAGCTCGACGAGCCGGTTCGCGGTGCCCACCAGCAGGGGTGCGGGCCCCCACTCCGGGTCGACCGGCCGCCCGGCCACGTCGAGGATGACGTCGCCGGCCCGCACGTCCACACCCGGCCCGGCCAGCGGGCTGCGCGCGTCCGGAGCCGAGGTCTCGGGCGGCAGCACCCGCACCACCCGCCAGCCGTCGCCTCCCTCGTCGGGCCCAGCGCGTTCGAGGTCGGCGCCCAGCAGCCCGGGTCGTCCCGACCAGTCGCCGCCACCGCCCCCCGACACGTAGGCGTGCGACGTGCCCAGCTCCCCGTTGACCTCCCACAGCACGTCGACGAGGTCGTCGACGCTGCCCACCGCGTCGACCAGTGGCCGGTACCGGGCCAGCTCGGCCGCCCAGTCGACCCCGGCCATGTCCGCGACCCAGAAGTGGTCGCGCATCAGGCGGCCCGCCTCGTCGTACATCTGCCGCCACTCGGCGGTCGGGTCGACCGTCACCACGATCCGCCGCGTGTCGATCTCGAATTCGTCGGCGTCGCCCTTCTCGGGCGCGCTCGACCCCGTCCGGTCCGACCGCAGGACGCGCAGGGTCTCGCGATCACGGACGACGAGCCGGGTGCCGTCGCCGCTCACGGCGTAGGCGCTCACCGGGGCCGCGATCACGTCGAGCTTGCGGCGCACCAGGTCGTAGCGCTCGAGGACGGGCCGTTCCGGCTTCTCGTCGTCTGCCCGCCCGGAGCCGAGCACACCCTCCACCGGCCAGTGGAACCACAGCAGGCAGCCCTTCGCTGCCCTCAGCCCGGTGTAGCGGCCCTCCCCGACCGGGATCGGTACGAGCCGGTCGGCGAGCCCGTCGACGTCGATCACCACCTCGGGCGGCGCGTCCTTCTCGTTGTCCTTCTCGGACTTCACCGCCTGAGGAACGTTCTCGGCACCCTCCGCGGAGGGGTCGTCGGGTTCGGGGGCGCGCAGGTCGTCGGCCTTCTCGTCGGCGTGCGAGGTGGGCCGCCCGTCCGGGCTCGCCCCGAACGGGTCCGGGGTGCGGGCGGCCAGCGGCACGAGGAACGGGCGCCACGAGGCCGGGAAGGTCAGGTCGAACGAGTGCTGGTCGTAGATCGGATCGAAGCTGCGCCGGGACAGGAAGGCGAGGTAGCGGCCGTCGGTGGTGAAGGTCGGCGACCGGTCGACGAACCGGGGCTCGGTGACCGCGATGGGCACTCCGTCCGCAGGCCGCATCACGACGATCCGGCTGATCCCCGCCTCCGCGGGGTCGGCGTAGGCCAGCCATTGCGAGTCGGGCGACCAGGCCAGTCCCGAGATCTCCCCGTCGGCACCGCGGGCCAGCTCGCGCACCTGGCCGTCGTCACCTGCCAGGTCGACGAGCAGGAGCCGGCCGTCGTGCAGGGTGACGGCGACGCTGCGGCCGTCCGGGGCCGCGGCGAGCTGCAGCACCCGGCCGCCGACCGGATGACGCACCGGTGCCGGGGCGTCGTCGGCCCGGGGGTCGACCGGCGCGACGGTCACCGACTCCTCGCCGTCGGCGTCGTCGACCCAGACGGCCCGGTCGGCGCCCAGCGGTTCGGCGAGCCGGGCCCGCACCCCCGGTTCGGCGAGCAGCGTGCGGGCCGGCCCGTCGCGGTGGGTGAGCCGATGGACGGTGCCGCGGACGGTCACCACACTCGTCCGGCCGGTCCGGTCGGGCATGGCGCCGGACAACCAGGCCGCAGTGGTGATGCGGTGCGGCTCCCGGGCGGTGCGGGGGCCGCCGAGCCGGACGTCGAGGCGCCGGGGAGCCGTGTCGGAGGAGCCGTCGAGGGAGTCGAGGATCCACAGCTCGCCCGCCGACTCGTACACCACTCGAGTCCCGTCCGTGCTCGCGTGCCGCACGTAGAACGCGGGCGCACCCGGGCCTCCGTGATCGGTGTGCCTGCGCAGATCACCGCCCGCCCGGTCCACCGAGTAGAGGTTCCCCCAGCCCTCGTGGTCGGACTGGAAGGCGAGCCGCTCCCCGACCTGCATCGGCGACTCGAGCTGGGCGTCGATCTCTCCGAGGAGCCGGACGAAGTCACCCGTGCCGTCGGCGTCCCACCACAGCTTCGCGGCCGTCCCGCCGCGGTAGCGCTTCCACCAGGCCGACTCCAGCGACCGGGTCGTGGCCAGCAGCACCCCCGGCGAACCGGCCGACAGCGCCAGGTCCGACAGCGGTCCGTGCTCGCGCCGCCGCGGCGCCCCGCCGTCGCCCGGGACATCCCATGCCCAGGTCAGCCTGCCGAGGGCCTGACCGGCCGCGGTCAACGCGAGGACGTCGCCCGACGACGTCCAGCCACGGCACCGGGCGCCGCCCCACCAGGTCAGCCGCCGCGCCGACCCGCCGTCGGCGTCGGCGACGAAGACCTCTGCCGCCCCCTCGCGCGACGACGTCCACGCCACGCGGGTCCCGTCCGGGGACAGTCGCGGCGTACCCACCGGGACGTCGTCGGCGGTGAGCCGGTAGGCGCGGCCACCGGACACGGGCGCGGTCCAGATGTCGTTCTCGGCGACGAATACCAGGGTGTCGCCACGCAGGTGGGGGAAGCGCAGATAACCGGGCATGCCGGAGACCGTAGCGACGTGCGGGCACCGGCCGGTCCCACCCTCGCGTGGTCACGGCCACGCAGGGTGCCGACCCGGGCGAGGCTTCCCGGCGCGCCCCGATCAGCGGGCGTAGCGCTCCGCGACTCTGGCCCGCGCCTTGGCGGCCTCGGCCTCCCGGTTCTTCGGCGGGGCGATGGTCACCAGATCGTCGATGAGCCGGCGCGTCGCGGCGGCGACCTCACCGACCGCCCGGTCGAACGCATCGGCGTTGGCCTGCGACGGCCTGGTCGAACCGCTGAGCTTGCGGACGTACTGCAGCGCTGCCTCGTGTACCTCCGCGTCGGTGGCGGGCGGGGCGAAATTGTGCAGCGGGCGGATGTTGCGGCACATGCGCTCTACCGTAGCCCGCACGTCGGATCTGTGCCGCTGTCCGAGCGTCCTGCCCGGAGCTTCGACGTGCGGCGGCGACGTCGCTCAGCCGACGACGCGCATGCTCGCGTCGAGCTCACCGGCCCGCTGACGCGCGCTCAGCACCGCCAGCCGGGTGAACCGACCGTCGAACCCCTCCTGGGTCAACCCGCGCGCCCGGTACTCCCGGGCCAGCTGCACCGCACCGTCCGGGATCGACCACTGCGCCTCGAACCCCAACTCCTTGCGCGCCCTCGAGAAATCAACCCGGTACGACCGCGGGTCATTGCCGTTCTCACCGGTGATCAAGAGTTCCGCACCCGGCACCGCACCGGCCACCGCCTGCGCGATCTCGGCAACCGTGCAGTTGTTGCGCTCGGTACCGATGTTGTAAGCCCGCCCCCGCACGATCTCGGCGGGCGCGTCGAGAGCAACCACCACCGCCTGCGCGATGTCCTCGGCATGAGTCAACGGCCGCCACGGAGTACCGTCCGACAGCACCCGGATCGTGTTCGACAGCAGCGCATGACCGACCAGGTTGTTCAGCACGATG
>JAEUJO010000216.1 GCA_016794615.1 Pseudonocardia sp.
CTCGAGGGCCCGGAGTACCTCGCTTGGCTCGGCGAGCAGCCCGAGGTCACCTACCTGATGGGCGCGAACACCTACCGCCTGATGTCGGGCTTCGCCGCGGGCGAGGTCCCGAACGGCCAAGACGGGTTCAGGGCCGAGGAAGAGGCGTCCGTCGACGAACTCACGCAAGCGTCCAAGGTGGTGTTCTCCTCCTCGCTCGAGGAGCCACTCGCGTGGGCAAACTCCACGCTCGTCCGCGACGACGCCGTCGACGCGGTCCGCGCCATGAAGGAGAACGGCTCGGGGCTCCTCAGCACGATCGGCAGCCTCAGCCTGTGCCGGGCCCTGCTGAAAGCCGGACTCGTCGACCGCTTCCGGGTCGGGATGTTCCCGGTGATCACCGGGGCCACGGGCGAAGAACGCATCTACGACGGCTACCCGGACGTCGCCCTCGAGATGGTCGAGCACCGGACTTTCGACGGCCGCATCCAGCTGGTCGAGTACAAGCCACGCGTGCTCGAGCACCCGCCGCTCCGCGCCCCTGCGTGATGTCGCCCCGTCCTCCGGTGTCGAATGCCGGATCCCGCTCGGGGTCGGTCCGTCCAGCCGTCAGCTGCTCGACGGTGCGGGCGCGGGGCCGCCGTCGTCGCCGATGGCGCGGATCAGTACTGCACGTGCGTGACCGGCGCCCCGGCCGCGTGCAGGGACGGCCGGTAATGCTCGGCGAACAGCTTGGCCACCAGTTCCCCCCGGCTGCCGACACCGACCTTGCCGAAGACCGCCTTGAGGTGATCGCGCACGGTGTGCGTGGACAGCTGCAGGCCCGCGGCGATCTCCGGGTTCGACAACCCTCTGGCCACCGCCTGCGTGACCTGCTGCTCGCGGGGCGTCAGGCGGTACGCCTCGACGATGATCGGCGCGATCTGCGCCGACTTCGCGGGTTCGACGACCACCGCCACGGGACCGGGCTCGCCGGCCGGGGTGTGCAGGTACGACGCGTGCACGGCGAGCCAGCGCCCGGACGCCGAGCGCAGCCGGGCCGACGTGGGCCCGCCGTCGCGTCGTGCGGCCACTGCGTGGGCCCGGGCCAGGACGGCGGTGACGGTGGCGAGCTGAGGGGGCAACTCGTCGCCGGCCCAGCCGGGGCCGGCCAACTCGGTGAACCAGTGGTCTGCCTGCTCATCGAACGAGCACAGGGTCCCCGCGCTGTCGAACAGCGCGGTGCCGGGTCGGTCGATGTCGGGCGCCGTACCCGGAGTCGGCTCGGTCAGTGCCCGGTCCCGCAGCGCCGCCGCCAACGCTGGGCCCATGCTCGCGACGAGATCGACCTCGCGTTCGGAGAAGGGAACGCGGCCGCGCTCGCGGAACACGCCGAGCACGCCCCATATGCGGTTACCGAGCCGGAACACCGCGCGCAGTTCGTCGCCGTAGCCCTGCGGGGCGAGGAACTCCCGGTAGCGGGCGCTGCGGGCGGGATGGCCGTCCGTTGCAGCGAGCAGGGTACCCGCGCCCCGGGACCTGCGGGCCAGGTTGCGGAACAACAGCGAGTCCTCGACCAGGAACTCGCGGTCCCAGTAAGACTCGCAGTGACCGGCCTCGACGTTCTCGATGCGCACCGGACAGGTCGCCAGCGTCGTCACCGGGTCGGTGGCGAACCAGGTCGCCCCGTCGAAGGGCACCATCCGGCGCAGCCGGCGGGAGACGGAATCGAACAGCTCGGTGCTGTCGCCCGGCGCGGCGCAGCTCGCGACGAGCGCCTCCACCTGGCGCCCCGTGCCCGCCATCGGCGCCCTCCTCGTCCAGGTCGCGGGCCGCACCGAACATGCGCCCGTACCGATGGTCGGGCCAGGGCACTGCGCAGACAACCCCACAGATGTAGGGGGTCACCGCTGCCGGGACCGGCGTGTCGCGGGATGGGAACGGCGCCGGCGCGCCGTCACGGTCGTCACCGTGACCACCCACGACGACCGGAGCACGTGATGAACATCGGCATCGGCCTGCCCAACGTCGTCCCCGGCACCGAGGGCCGCCAGCTGGTCGGCTGGGCGCAGCGCGCCGAGGAGCTCGGTTTCGACTCCCTCGCGGTGATCGACCGCGTGGTCTACGACAGCTACGAGCCGCTGCTGGCCCTCGCGATGGCCGCCGCGGTCACCGAACGGATCCAGCTGGTGACCAACGTGCTGATCGCCCCGCTGCGCAACACCGGGATGCTGGCCAAGCAGGCTGCGAGCCTGGACCGGGCCAGCGGCGGGCGGCTGACCCTCGGCCTCGGCCTCGGCGGCCGCGACGACGACTTCGTCGCCTGCGGTCTGCCGACGCACGGGCGGGGCCGCAGGCTCGACGCCCAGCTCGGCGAGCTGAACCGGATCTGGCAGGACACCGACATCGGCCCGGCACCTGCCCGACCCGGCGGGCCCCGGGTGCTGCTGGGCGGTGATGCCCGGTACGCCGGCCCGCGCACCGCCCGGCAGGGCGACGGCTGGACGATGATGGTCGGCACCCCCGCCGACTTCGCCGCCGGTATCGAGGTCGTGCGCGACTGCTGGGCCGCGGCCGGCCGCCCTGGCACGCCCGCGACCATGGCCGTCTTCTACGCCGCGCTCGGTGCCGACGCGCCACACGTGGTGGCCCAGGCCGTCGGCGGCTACTACGACTGGCTCGGCCGCGACATCGCCGGCCACATCATCGGCACTGCGGCCACCTCCGAGGCGCAGGTGCACGAGCGGCTGGCGGGCTTCGCGGTCGCCGGCGCCGACGAGGTCATGGTCCTGCCCTGCGCCGCTGACCCCGCACAGCTCGAGCGCCTCGCCGCGGTGGCCCTGCCCCGCGCGGCCTGGTCTGACACCCACCGTCCGGAAGGGACACCGACATGAGTACCTCCACCGTTCCGCGCGCCCCGGAAGGGACCGGGTGCAACGCCGGACCGCTCGCTGCGTTCGACGACCCGATCCGGCTGCGCCGGGCAGGACGACGCCGAATCGGGAGCAACCAGTGAGTGACATGACCCGCAGGCCGGTGACCGATGGGCACGGGCCGGTCGACGTCCCGGACCCGTCACTGATCATGCAGGTCGGGATGGGGTTCTGGCCGTCCAAGACGCTGCTGACCGCGGTCGAGCTCGGCCTGTTCACCGTCCTGGGCACCGGTGCCCGCACTGCCGACGAACTGGCCGAGTCGCTGGACCTGCGTTCCCGAGCCGTGGCCGACTTCCTCGACGGCCTCGTCGCGCTGCGCCTGCTCGAGCGGGACGGCTCGGGAACGGCTGCGTCCTACCGGAACACCACCGCGACCGCGATGTTCCTCGACGCGACGAGCCCGCGGTACATCGGCGGCTTCCTGGAGATGAGCAACGCCCGGTTGTACGGCTTCTGGGGGAACCTGACCGAGGCGCTGCGGACCGGCCGCCCGCAGAACGAGATCAAATACACCGGGCGGCCGATGTTCGAGGAGCTCTACGCCGACCCCGCCCGCCTCGAGCAGTTCATGAACGCCATGTCCGGGATCTCAGCCGGCAACTTCCACGCGCTTGCCGAGAAGCTCGATCTGTCCCGGTACCGGACCGTCTGCGACGTCGGTGGCGCCACCGGGCAGCTCTCGATCATCCTGGCGCAGCACCATCCGCACCTGCGCTGCACCAGCTTCGACCTGCCGGCCGTGGAGCCCATCGCTCGCCGGGCCATCGGGGCCGCCGGCGTCGCGGACCGGGTGGCCACCGCATCCGGCGACTTCCTCGTCGACCCGCTACCCGAGGCGGACGTCATCGTGATGGGCATGATCCTGCACGACTGGAACCTCGACCGGAAGCTGCACCTCATCCGCGCGGCGTACCGGGCCCTGCCGCCGGGCGGTGCGCTGGTCGCCGTCGAGAACATCATCGACGACGACCGCCGTGAGAACGTCTTCGGGCTGATGATGTCGCTGAACATGCTCATCGAGTTCGGCGACGCCTTCGACTTCACCGGCGACGACTATCGCAGGTGGTGCGAGCAGGTCGGCTTCCGCTCGGTGGAGGTCGTTCCCCTCGCGGGTCCCGCATCGGCAGCGATCGCCCACAAGTAGGGCTGCACCGCTCGTGATCGGCGTGCAGGCAGCACCGAGGACGAGCGCACGATGCCCGCGAGGGGTCGCGTCGATCGCCGAGCGAAGTGGAGGACGACGGTTGAGCGGCGGATGAGCGAGCCCGGGGCCTGCTCGCGCCAGCAATGTGATCTTGTGTCCGAGGGGGACTCGAACTCTTGCCCCCGCCCGGACAGGCACCCACGCCGGGAGACAGAAAACCGCATGAAATCAACGGTTTCCGGGGTGTCTGCGACATGCTCGTCCATCCAGATACACGCAGAAGCGCACTCGGTGCCCCATCGTTTGCCCCATGAGCGGCGACTTGACCGCCAGGCGACGCGTCGTGCGGGTGCTCTCCTGGGCTCACCGCGGCGGCGACGTGAGTCCAGGAGCACAACCCAGGGCCGCTCGGGGGTCAGCGCCGGCGCAGCCGGGCGTCGGTGAGGGCGGGGACGGGAATCTCGTAGCGGTTCTGCGGATCGACGTCGACGCCGGGGGTGGTGAGGGTGTCGATACGGTCCAGGGTGACCTCATCGAGGGTGACGTCAGCAGCCTTGACGTTCTGTGCCAGGTGCTCGGGCGTGCGGGGGCCGATCAGGACCGTGCTGACCGCCGGGTGCGATGCCGCGAACGCCAGGGCGAGCTCGGCGACGGAGATACCGAGATCATCGGCGAGGTCTCGCAGGCCGTCCACGATGTCGAGCTTGCGCTGGGCCTGCGGGGTGGACAGGTCGAACTCCCCGGCGGCGATGTTCGAGCGGTGGTTGTTGACCGGCTGGTCGCGCTTGATCTTGCCGGCCAGCCACCCGTTGGCCAACGGGCTCCAGACCAGGATGCCCATGTTGTGCTGCTGCGCGAGCGGGAGCACGTCGGCCTCGATCGCGCGTTGGAAGATCGAGTAGGCGACCTGCTCAGTGGTGAATCGGGACAGGCCGCGCTCCTTGGCGAGCCACTGACCGTGCACGATGGCGTGAGCGGGGAAAGTGGAGGAGCCGAAGTTGACGATCTTGCCCTCGCGCTGCAGATCGGTGAGAGCCGAGAGGGTCTCGTCCAGGTCGGTGTTCCAGTCGGGGCGGTGCACCTGGTAGAGGTCGATGCGGTCGGTGCCCAGGCGGCGCAGACTGTCCTCGACGGCCTTGCGGATATAGCGGCGCGAGGCGCCCCCTGACAGGGGGTGCTCGCCGACGCCGTTACGGAACTTGGTGGCGAGCACCACGTCCTCGCGATGGCGGCCGAGCGCCTTGCCGAGCAGGGTCTCGGACTCGCCGGAACTGTAGACGTCGGCGGTGTCGAACAGGGTGATGCCGGACTCAAGGGCACTGCCGACGAGAGCGTTGGCTGCGTCCTGATCGACACCACCCCATGACCCGAGGTTCATCGCGCCGAAGCCGAGGACGCTGGTCTTGATGCCGGTGCCGCCGAGAGTGCGCTGTTCCATGATGTGTGTTCCTTCCGTGCTGTCAGCCGACAGCGATAGGTAGGTCGATGAACCGAGGTCTCAGCTCAGGTAGGGGTCGAGTACTTTCAGGCAGTAGTCCCAGACCGCCTTCTCGTTCTCTGGCGTGTAGTAGCGTTCGCTGACCTTCTTCTCGCCCTTGGGTCCGTAGTAGCGGTCCGAGAGTCCCTCGATCTCGGGGGCGGTGGCGGCGTGGATCGTCGGCTGGGCGCCCTTCTCGGTCGAGGTGCCGAAGAGGTAGGCGAGGGCGAAGACGGGCCTGAGCAGCCAAGGGCGCTGGTCGGTCTCTCCGAGGCTGCTCTTGGCCATTCCGGGGTGCGTGGTGTTCACATCGATCGACTCGACGCCCTGCGCGCTCAGGTGCTTGCGCAGGGCGCGCATAGCCCAGATGACGTAGAGCTTGGACAGCCCGTAGGCGCGGATGTAGGAGTAGTGGTCCTTCAGTTCGATGTCGCCCAGGTACGGTCGCCCGCCCTGGGCGTGGGAGGCCGAGGACACGGTGACGATGCGCCCGTGGCGGCTCTTCTTCAGGCTGTCGATGAGCAGCAGGGAGAGCAGCACGGGGGCGAACAGGTTGACCGTCATGGTCTTCTCGTGGCCCTCGGCGGTGGCAGCCCAGGTACCGCCGTACTGGTTTCCGGCGTTGTTGACGAGCACGTCCAGGCGGTCATACTTCGCGGTGAACTCCTCGGTCATTCGCTTGACTGAGGCCAGGGACTCCAGGTCGGCGATGAGGACTTCGACCTCGGAGTTACCGGTCTCGGTGATCAGCTCCTTCTGCACAGTGAGCGCCTTGTCCCGGTTGCGGCCGTGGAGGACGACGGTGTGGCCCTGCTTCAGGAAGGCCCTGGCCTCCTCCCGCCCCAGGCCGCTGGTCGCGCCGGTGACCAGGATGATCTTCTTGTCCATGGTGTGCTCCTTCTGTCACTGAGATTGATGAAGGTCGATGAATGATCAGCGATTACTTGACCACGCGTGGGACAGCCCCATTCGCAGAAAGCGGCCGGAGGAACGGGGCGGATCGCCGTGACGGCGCGGCCCACCCGGAAGGCGAGTCACGGGCGAATGGAGGTGCCGCCGTCGACGTCGAAGTTGCCGCCAGTGAGGTAGTGACCGCCGTCGGTGGCGAGGTAGACGCAGAGGCTGCCGACGTTGAGCTCGGCGTCGCCGATGTGACCGAGGGCAACGCCCTTCACGATCTCGGCGATGATCTCAGGGTGGGCTTTCTCATACCGCTCGGACTCGGCGGAGGCGACGTACGGGGCGATCGAGTTGAGGGTGATCTGGTCGGGTCCCCGTTCCTTGGCCACGATGCGGGTCGAGCTGCGGATGGCCTCCTTGTTCGGCCCGTATGCCCCATGCGCGGGGATGGACTGCACCCTGGCGCCGGAGGACATGTTGATCACCGTGCTCTGGGTCTGCTTCAGGTGCGGGTAGGCGGCGACCGTGTACCGCCAGGTGGCGAAGAACCCGGACTCGAAGGTCGCGGTCATGTCGTCCTAGGTGATGTCCTGCACGAGCTTGCCGGTGCGGAACTCCTGCGCGTTGTTGATGAGGATGTCCAGACGCCCGAACCGGTCGACGGTGTCTGCGACGACTCGGGCGGGAGTGTCGTGGTCCTTGTTGTCGGCGGTGAGGGCGAGCACATGCGCGCCGGAGACGAACTGTTCCAGATCGGCCTTCGCCGCGTCGAGGGCATCGGCAGGAGTACTGCAGTGGCGATGACCAGTTCGGCGGCTGCAATCGCGTAGACCGCGATTCGTTCGGGGATACTGTCGTAGTCGCTGCCGGCGGTGACCAGCAGGTAGCCGAACCCGGCGACCCCGATCACGCTGAATGTGATGAGAACCCACCCGAGCCAGCGACGCGAGTCGCCTGTGCTGAGACTCGTCCGACGGCGGAGGACCGCGATCCCCGCGATCGCAAATGCGCCCAGACCGCCGAGGATCGCGCTCATCGCCCCAGCCCCGTGGAAGACGATGTTCCCGTTCTCCACCGACTGTTGCGAGCCGTGGAACACCCCCAACAGCACCATGCCTACACCGTGCACTGACGCCAGGGCGAGAAGGGCTCGCCTGGTCGCCCTGCCGGTGAAGAGGGCGCGAAGAAGGATCACAGCGATCAGGAAGATCACGCCGTGCATGATCACGCCGGTGTTGAACACTCAGGACAGGGGCGAATTGATGAGTCGGCCCTGGAATGCCTCGACTTCGGGTACGCCGAGATCGCTGATGTAGTTGTACGCGTAGCTGTACACCGGGTCGCGCCACCCTGCGGCAGCGATCGCTTCCGTGCCGACGAAGATCAGCGCATTGATCCCCAGCAGCACGGCGCCAACGGTCGCCCGGGTGGGAGAGGGGGTGAGGGTGGTCATGGCTGGTTCTCCGTCTTAAGGGTGAGATCGGCTTCGGCGGCGCAGGCGGCGGACAGACATATGACGATCGCGGTCATGCCCTCCCGCGCCCCGGCGCCGGCCAGACCACGGGCGGCCTCCTTGCCAGTGCGGCTGTTGGCACCGGTGACGATTGCGAGCTTGCTGCTCTGGTTCGGGCCTCGTCGGCCGCCATCTCGACTCCTTAAAGACTGCTGGTCTGTTTGTGTCTTCGACGCTAACACACCGACGGTCTGTACGCAACAGACAGACGGTCTGTACAATGGGGACATGGAGTTCCAACGAGCGCACAGCGAGGAGCAGCGTCAGCAGCGACGCGAGACGATCCTGCGGACCACTGCCGCCATGCTCGGCGAGATGCCGGTCGCGGCGGTCAGCCTGAATGAGATTTCCCGCCGGGTCGGGCTGGCCAAGTCCAACGTGTTGCGCTACTTCGAATCCCGCGAAGCGATCCTGCTCGAACTGCTGAACGCGGAATTCGACCGGTGGGTCGAAGCGCTCCGAGACGCGGTGGGGCTGAACGATGGCTCAGCCCGCGATCGGGGCGACAGGCTCGCCGAAACGCTCGCCGTGACGATGGCCGAACGTCCCGTGCTCTGCGATCTGATCAGCGCCCAGGCAGCAGTGCTCGAACGAAACATCTCCACTGACACAGCGTTGCGCTTCAAGCGGGCGATCGGCGTCTCAGCCGAAGCACTGACCGGGATCGTCGCCGACCGCATGCCCGAACTCGTCAGAGACGAGGCATACTTCGTGGTGGTCGAATTTCTGATGACCGTCAGCGCCGTCTGGCCTCACAGCCGACCCACCGAGGCGCTCATCGCCGCCTACGCCGCCGACCCCGAGCTCGCAACTGGGCAACTCGACTTCACCGACTTCGTCACCAACACGACCGCGACAACAATCTCCGGGCTCCTCGCGAGACAGGACTCACCCGCCTGATCCCAGCCAGGCCGCGCAAGGCCCCCGACTGCCCCAATCATTCACCGGGAGCGTACGCATATAGACCCGCTGTAAATGCCTGGCGGGGCACGAACTCTCCACGCCGACGTGATGAAACCTACAGGCGCGGGCTTCAACCGTTCCTGCTCACCCGTCGTAAGTATTCGGTGATCCCGTCGGGTCGTCGGTCGGGTCGGCAGGCGGCGCGATGTGCCCGCCTGCCCGGGGTGGGCGGCGGTAGGACGGCGGGTTATGCGACGCGGGTGGACTCGCCCGGGGGGTCGGCGCCGGTGGTGTCGGGGTCACCCGGGTCGAGACGGCGGGCCCAGGCGGCGCGGTTGTCGGGGTTGAGCGCCCAGGACAGGAATCGGTCCAGGGTCGCGCCGGTGGGTGGTGTGCCGCCGGCTTCGGCGCAGGTGTGCAGGTAGGCGCCCGGTAGATCAGCGGGTTCAGGCCGGCGCGTTCGGCGGTGGCGGTGATGGTCCAGACCCGGCTGGCCAGTTCGGCGGAGGCTTTCGAGCCGGAGCCGTAGAAGTTCTTCCGCCCGACGACCGGGCCGCGCAGCGCCCGCTCAGCGGTGTTGTTGTCCAGCGGCAGCCCGGGAAACTCGCCGTGGCGGGCCAGGCCGTCCCATTCCCGGTCCAGGGTGGCCAGCACCTTCACCGCGGCCGGGTGCATCAGGTGCGCGTTCACGGCCTGCGCGCGAGGTTCGGTGTCGATCACCGCCAGGGCGGTGTCGAACTGGTCGGCGGCCTCGGCCCGCTGCGGACCGCCGGGCGCGGCGGCGGCCAGGGCGCAGTGGGCGCGGTACAGCGCGCCGATCCGTTCCAGCCACGCCTGGGTCCACGCCTTCAGGTTGTCGGGGTGGGCGTCACCGGCGCGGACGAAGTAGCGGCGGATGTGGCTCCAGCACCAGAGGTTGTCCACCCCGTCCACGCAGCCCAACGACTGGTAGACGGTGTAGAAGTCCGAGGACAGCAGCAGCCGCCGCCCGCCGGGCAGGGATTCGGGCAAGGCCCCGGTGTCCGGGTCGTGTTCGACACCGAGCCGCGCTGTCAGGACCTTCAACGACCGGGACGGGGCGATGGTGAACACGGTGGTGTCCGGGCCGGTGAACACCCACGACCACCAGCGGTGGCTGTCCTTGCCCTCCACGGCGGCGTAGACCTGCCAGCGGGTTTCGTCCACGTGCAGGTGTATCTGGAGTCCGACCGCGCCAGGGCTGACGAGTAATACCTGGAGGCGGGCACCGCCCTCGCCGAGTTCACGGCCGTCGATGCCAAGGGCCGGGTGATCGGCGAGGTCGCGTTGTCGGCGGACGAGTATCGCCCGTGGGTCGATTGGGTGAACCCGCTCACGGGCGAGTCGATGGGCAAGGCCCGCCTGCCCGGTGAAGGTCGGCGCGGATCGCCCCGGTTCGCGGAGATGGTCGTCAACGTCCCCAAGTCCCTCTCGGTCGTGGCTGCCCTGCACCCGGGGTGTCCGAGGCCCTGGATGCCGCGCAGCGGGACGCGGTGGCGGAGATCCGGTCCTGGCTCGGCCAGCACTCGGTTACCCGCGTTGGCCCGCGCGGGTGACAGGAGGTCGTGCCGGTCGAGCAGTTGGAGACGGTCGCCGTCTCGCACAAGACCTCCCGTGCCGGTGACCCGCACCGGCACATCCACTTCCAGATCGGGACGCGGGTGTGGGCGGCCGGCGCGTGGCGCGGCCTGGACACAGCGGCGCTGTTCCGGCAGCAGGGCGCGATCCGCGCCCTCGGCACGGCCGTCATCGCCGCGCACCCGCAGCTCGCCGCCGTGCTCGACGCGCCCGGGCTGACCGTCGATCCGGTGACCGGGGAGGTCGCGGAACTGGAGCCGTGGAACGCGCTCATGTCCAAGCGCGGCGCGCAGGTCGCGCGCAACCTGGAGAAGTTCACCTCCGAATGGGAGGCGACGCACCCCGGCGTCGAGCCGGGGCCGGTGGTGCGGTCCCGGTTGCAGGCGAAGGCATGGGACCACGAGCGGCCGAACAAGAAGCCCAGCCCGCTCGGCTCCGAGGCCGGCTGGTCGCGCGAGTTGCAAGACGCTGGTTACACGCCCGACCTGCCGCGCGCGACCGTGCAACGCGCGCGCACGCTGGACGAATTGGCTGTGCAGCAGGTGGCCTCCCGTGCGCTCGACAGAGCCGCGGCTGCGGCGTCGGCGTGGACGGTCCATGACGTGCAGGAGCAGGTGGCGCGCATCGTCACCGAAATCGGCGTGCGCGTCACCCCGGACGAACTACACGAGTTCGTGACACTCACGACTCGGCTGGCCGCGGACGACTGCCTCTCGATCCTCCCGCCGGATGCGCCACGCCCGGAGCATGTGGCGCACCTGCAGGGTGTGGCGGGAGATCCCCAACTCGGCGGCGATACCGCGCAGGGTCGCACCCGGGGTGGATCGGTACAGGTCCACGGCCTGCCGACGAAACTCATCGGTGTAGTTCTCGCGAAACATGATCGTGGATCATCTCGCTTCCCCGGCCGTGGCCGGATTCAGCGTGTCCAAGATCAAGGGTCAAGGCCCGGTGGTGGCGGCAATGTGGTTGATCTCGGCGAGGCGGTCGTCGGGGACGGCGCGTCGGGTCGAGGGCAACCGGCGGGGTTTGGCGACTTTGCGCGCCGGGTTGGCGGCGGGGGTGATGGGGCCGTCGTCTTCGGCGTGGCGGTAGCGGCAGCGCAGTGCGGCGAGCAGGTGCTCGGCGGCGCCGCGGCCGCCGCAGGCGTTGCGGCGGGACACGACGTGGGTCTTGGTGTGTTCGAGCAGGTGGCGGATTTCCGAGGCGGTGGGTTCGTCGATGCGTCGTTGGGCCCGGTGTTCGAGGATGCGGTACCAGGGCGCCGGGGACCGGTCGGCGGCGGTGTCGAGGAGGTCGTGGGCGGTCAGGCCCAGCCGGGTCAGCAGCAGGCGGGCGGCGTCGATCTCGGTCGGACCGGCGGGCGGGGTCTGTTCGGTGGTCATCGTCGCGGGCCTGCCAGGTGTCGGTTGAGCAGCTCGTCGAGAACGGTGGGTGGGTAGAGGCGCAGCTGGTTGTGCTCGGGGTCGGCGAGCAGCAGGAGCCGGTCCCCGGCGTGGAGGCGGCAGCGGTGGCGGATGTCGGCGGGCAGCCGCAGGGTGTTCTCGTGGGGCAGGTGCACCCGGCCGTCTGGTTCGGGAGCCAGGGTGATGACCCCGTCGGGCGTCGTGGTGGCCGTGAGCGCGGTTCCCGGTGTCCAGGCCAGCACGGCGGTCAGGACGCGGTCGCTGATCCGGCCCCGACCGTCCATGGCGGACATGCCGTACCCGGTCACGGGCTCACGTGGGGTGGGAACGACGGCCAACGGCAACGGCCGCCGCGGTCGCCTCGGCGCCAACTGGGCAGGAAGCGATGCAGCGTGGCCGGGGAGGATCGGCTCGATCGCGGCGGTCATCGCCGGACCCACCAACACGCGTCTGACGCGGCTGATGACCGTCTCCGGTGCCGGAGGGGACTCAAGCACGAACACGTCAGATGGGGCAGGAGCGCCACGAAACTGTGTCCGAGGGGGGACTTGAACCCCCACGCCCGTTAAAGGGCACTAGCACCTCAAGCTAGCGCGTCTGCCATTCCGCCACTCGGACCAGCGCACGGCTGCACCGTGCGTGTGCGGCCAGGATAGCCGACGTCCTCGGCCCCTCCGCACGCGGCACGGTGGTGGGAAGATCGCTTGACCTCTCCCTGCCGTGAGCGGCGGGGATTCTCCCGGTCGCCCGGGAGGGTTCCTGCTTCACCGACGACTGCCCGCGTGCGCTTCCGCGCGCACGGGTCTGACACCGTCTCCACAGGCGAGCAGCGCCAGCCCGGCGGCGCTGATGTTGCGCGCGGCGTTCACGTCGCGGTCGTGGACCGCCCCGCAGCGGCACCGCCACGTCCGGACGTCGAGGAACAGGTTGCTGCGGAGCGCCCCACACTCCGAACACACCGTCGACGAGGGGAACCAGCGGTCGACCACGACCAGGATCGACACGTGCCAGCGGCCGGGTCGCAGGACACGGTCACGGTGCTGGGCTCTGCCCCGTCGGGCAGGGGGCGGGACCAGCGGATGTCGAGTGGCTCGGCCATCTTCGCCAGCGTCAGCGCGCCGTCCCGGAACCGGAACGGCGACCGGGTGTACGCCGCGGACTGCCGGCCCCGCTTGCGAGACGTGAACCGCGGGTAGAGCGCCCGGCGCTGGCAAGTCGCCGTGTGACAATCCGGTCCACCCCGACGGGCAGAGCCGCTCCTCCCCGGCGTGAACGCCGGGGTATCCGCCGATTGGAGTTCCGATGACAAGCGCCGCCGAGGACGAGGTCGTCGAGCTGGCCTCGCAGCTCATCGCGATCGACACCACCAACACCGGTGAGCCGGAGGGCACGGTCGGGGAGCGGGAGGCGGCGGAGTACGTCGCGGGGAAGCTCACCGAGGTCGGGTACGAGGTGGAGGTCCTCGACTCGGGTGCGCCCGGCCGGTCGAACGTCTTCTGCCGCCTGCCCGGGGCGGACCGGGACCGCGGTGCGCTGCTCGTCCACGGTCATCTGGACGTGGTGCCCGCCGAGCCGGCGGAGTGGTCGGTGCACCCGTTCTCCGGTGCGGTGCAGGACGGCTACGTCTGGGGTCGCGGCGCGGTCGACATGAAGGACATGGACGCGATGATGATCGCGGTCGCCCGGCAGTTCCGCCGCGACGGCACCGTGCCGCCCCGGGACCTGGTCTTCGCGTTCCTCGCGGACGAGGAGGCGGGCGGCGCCTTCGGCGCGCAGTGGCTCGTCGAGCACCGGCCCGACCTGTTCGACGGCTGCACCGAGGCCGTCGGCGAGGTCGGGGGCTTCTCGCTGACGGTCAACGAGCAGCGGATGTACCTGATCGAGGCCGCGGAGAAGGGCCTGGGCTGGATGCGGCTGCGGGCCCGCGGGGTGCCGGGGCACGGGTCGTTCCTGCACGACGACAACGCCGTCACGAAGGTCGCCGAGGCGGTCGCACGCCTGGGCAACCACCGGTTCCCACTGGTCGTCCACGACACCGTGCGGCAGTTCCTGGACCGGTTGGGCGAGGTCACGGGGCTGGAGGTGCCCGCGGACGATGTCGAGGGCGGGCTGCGCAAGCTCGGGCCGCTCGCCCGGATCGTCGGTGCCACGGTTCGGGACACCATCAACCCGACGATGCTCAAGGCCGGCTACAAGGCGAACGTGATCCCGTCGACGGCGGAGGCGGTGGTCGACTGCCGGTTCCTGCCGGGGCGGGAGGAAGCGTTCCTGCGGGAGGTCGACGAGCTGCTCGGGCCGGACGTCACCCGCGAGTGGGTGACGTACCTTCCGGCGGTGGAGACGCCGTTCGAGGGCGCGCTGGTCGACGCGATGGCGGCCGCGGTGGCGGTGCACGACCCGGACGCGCACATCGCGCCCTACATGCTCTCCGGCGGGACGGATGCCAAGTCGTTCGCGGCGCTGGGCATGCGGTGCTACGGTTTCGCGCCATTGCGGCTGCCGCCGGAGCTGGACTTCGCGTCGTTGTTCCACGGCATCGACGAGCGGGTGCCGGTGGACGCGCTCACGTTCGGGACGCGGGTCCTCGCCGAGTTCCTCCAGAACTGCTGATTCCTGCGCGGGTCAGATCGAGAGTTCGGGCAGCATTCTCGAGCTGCGCCTGCGGCGCAGCACCACCTTGCGAACTCCGCCGGGGTAGAGGCGCACCCGTGCGAGCTCCCACCCTCCGAACTCGGCCTGGATGGCCAGCCGCACCGCCGCGGTCAGCCGGGACACGTCACCGGGAAGCTGGACCGGGCGGTACTCCCATTCCCCGTCGGCAGTGTCTCCCTCAGCCGTGGCGGTCGCGCGTGCACGCTCCACCGGCTCACCTCCGCATCGAGGACATGCACCGGGCCGGGCTCCGGCGCGTTCAGCCAGCTTATGTCCGTTACGGCGTCCGGGGCCAGCAGCGTGCGATGAGCTGCGGTCACCGACGGTGCATGCAGGACGGGGGTTCGGGGATTGCAGCAAGGTGGCCCTGCTCCAATCCGATTGCAGCAGGGCCACCTTGCTGCAACCCGCCGGAGGCGCAACGCTGCAACTCGCCGGAGGCGCAACGCACCCGCCCCCGACGGTCGGCTATGCCTCGCCGCTGACGTCGTCCAGGGCCGCCCGGATCTCCGCCGGGAGCGTCACCGTCTCGGCCGCCATGGACGCCCCGAGCTGCGCGGCGTCGCGGGCACCGACCACGGCCGCGGCCACCCCGGGCCGGTCGCGCACCCAGGCCAGGGCGACGGCCAACGGGGACGTGCCCAGCCCTTCAGCGGCGGTCAGGACGGCCTGGACGATCCGGGCGGCGCGTTCCGTGCGCCGCTCCTCGACGTACGGGGACACCGCGATCTCGTCGGCGACGGGGCCGGTCAGCACCCCCCGGCCGAGCGGCGCCCACGCCAGCAGCCCGGCCCCGTGGTGCGCCGCTGCCGGAAGCAGCTCGGCCTCGGCGTCGCGGGCGAGGAGGGAGTACTCGGCCTGCACGGCGGCCGGGACCGCCGGCGGCCACCGCGCGCGAGCGCGCTCGGCGACCGAGGCGAGCTGCCAGCCGGCCGGCCCGACGAGCCCCACGTAGCGGACCCGGCCCGACGTCACCGCCGCATCGGCGACGGCGAGGGTCTCCTCGAGCGGGACGTCGGGATCCCAGCCCGGGAGCTGCCACAGATCGAGGTGGTCGGTGTCCAGGCGGCGCAACAGCCGGTCCAGCCCGCGCAACAGGGCCCCGCGCCCCGCGCCGCCGCCGTGCGGGCCCTCGCCGAGCAGGCTGCGGCCGGCGATCACGAGATCGTCGCGCGACACCGCCCGGCGCAGGAGGCCCGCGAGCACGTCCTGCGCGATGCCGCCGCCGTAGCCGTCGGCGGTCTCGACCAGCGTCCCGCCCGACTGGACGAACACGCGTAGCTGGTCCGCCGCGGCGTCGCCGTCGGTGTCGTCCCCCCACGTCATCGTGCCCAGGCCGATCCGCGACACCTGCAGCCCGCTGCTGCCCACCCGTCGTCGCTGCACGTCGGGCAGCCTAAGAGGGAGTCGAGCTCCTCGGCGGCACGGCGCGCCCGCGACGGGTCCAACACCCTCTCAGAAGATCGCCGGAAAGGGCCGGTAGCGTCCGGCGCCGTGACGTTCACCCCCCGTACACAGCCGATGACCTCCGCGAATGGGATGAACCCGACGTGAGTTGGCTGGAGGTCGTCGTCCTGGGCCTGGTCCAGGGCCTGACCGAGTTCCTGCCGATCTCCTCGTCGGCGCACCTGCGGATCGTGTCCGGAGTCTTCTTCGGCAACGACCCGGGGGCCGCGTTCACCGCGGTGTCGCAGCTCGGCACCGAGGCCGCGGTGCTGATCTACTTCGCCCGGGACATCGCCCAGCTGGTGGCGGGCTGGGTGCGCGGGCTGATGGACCGCGAGCAGCGTGTCGAACCGGAGTACCGGCTGGCCTGGCTGGTGATCATCGGCACGGTGCCGATCAGCGTGCTCGGCCTGCTGTTCAAGGACCAGATCGAGACCGTGGCGCGCAACCTGTGGCTCATCGCGACGACGATGGTCACCTTCGGCGTGCTGCTGGGGATCGCGGAGCGCGTCGGGCGGCAGAAGGTCGACCTCGAGCGCGTGACCGTGCGCCAGGGGGTGAGCATGGGGTTCGCGCAGGCGCTGGCGCTCATCCCCGGCGTCTCGCGGTCCGGCGGCACGATCACTGCAGGGCTGTTCCTCGGGCTGACGCGCCCCGCGGCCGTCCGCCTGTCGTTCCTGCTCGCCATCCCGGCGGTCGTCGCGTCCGGGCTGTTCGAGCTGCCCGCAGTGCTCACCCCCGGCGGACCCAGCGGCCTGCAGATGGCGGTGGCGACGGCCATCGCCTTCGTCGTCGGTTATTCGGCGATCGCCTGGCTGCTGCGCTACATCGAGCACCACAGCGTCTACCTGTTCGTCTGGTACCGGATCGCGCTCGGGGCGGTGCTGTTCGCCGCGCTCGGCGCGGGGTGGATCTCCGCTGTCTGATGGGGCCGCCACGTAGGCTCGGTCTCCGTGACGACCCTCATCCTGCTGCGCCACGGGCGCTCGTCGGCGAACGCGGCCGGCGTGCTGGCGGGGCGCACCCCTGGTGTGGAGCTCGACGAGACGGGGCGCGCCCAGGCCGTACGGGTCGTCGACCGGCTCGCCGGGGTGCCCCTGTCCGCGGTGGTCAGCTCGCCCGCGCTGCGCTGCGAGCAGACGGTCGCGCCGCTGCTGGCTGACCGCGGGCTGACGGCGGTGTCGGAGCCGGGCTTGGCGGAGGTCGACTACGGGTCGTGGACCGGCCGGGAGCTGAGGAAGCTGACCGAGGAGCCGCTGTGGCGGGTGGTGCAGGTGCACCCGTCGGCCGCGGTGTTCCCCGACGGGGAGGGGCTGGCGGGCATGCAGGCCCGTGCGGTCGCCGCCGTCCGCCACCACGACGCCCGGATCGCGGCCGAGCACGGGAACCGCGCGGTCTGGCTGGTCTGCAGCCACGGCGATGTGATCAAGTCGATCCTGGCCGACGCGCTGGCCTCCCACCTCGACAACTTCCAGCGGATCGTCGTCGACCCGTGCTCGATCAGCGTCGTGCACTACACCGAGACCCGGCCGTTCGTGGTGCGGGTGAACGACCTGGGCGGCGACGTCGCCGGGCTGGTCCCGCCGGTGCCGAAGCCCGGCGAGGACGGGGCGGGGACGTCGGACGCGGTCGTGGGTGGGTCCGTGGGGCAGCCGGAGCAGGCCCCGGCCGGGCGGTGACCCTGCGCCGGGTCGGGCCTGCTCCGGTTCTGCGGGGTGCCGGTCGGGGCTGCGCGGTCTACCCTGGGTGAGGTCATGTCACGCGTCATCCATGTCTTCCGCCAGCCCGAGCGCTTCGTCGCCGGGACCGTCGGCGAGCCCGGCGACCGCTCCTTCTACCTGCAGGCGATCGAAGACGCCCGCACGGTCAGCGTGCTGCTGGAGAAGCAGCAGGTCACGGTGCTCGCCGAGCGGGTCACCGCACTGCTTCAGGAGGTCGCCCGCCGGTTCGGCCCGGACGTCCCCGCCGCCGAGGGCGATCCCGACGCCGACCCGCTCGCGGTTCCGCTGGAGGAGGAGTTCCGGGTCGGCACCATGGGGCTGGGCTGGGACGCCGACTCCCGCACCATCGTCATCGAGCTCCTCGCCGTGAGCGAGGAGGAGGTCGACGAGTCGGTGGTCCTGGACGACGGCGAGGAGGGCCCCGACGCGCTGCGGGTGTTCCTGTCCCCGGTGCAGGCCAGGGCGTTCGCCGAACGTGCCGAGAAGGTCGTCTCGGCCGGTCGCCCGCCGTGCCCGCTGTGTGCTGAGCCCCTCGACCCCACGGGCCACGTCTGCGTCCGGCTCAACGGCTACCACCGCCGTCCCATGCTCGCGGAGTGACCACCACTCCCGTGGACCTGCGTGACCCGGCCGTCCCCGAGCTGCTGCGCCACGGGCGGATGGAGATCACCGGCAGGCTCGTCGACGCGTCGAACACGACGCTCTTCGGCACGGTCGCCGCGGACGGCCTGGACCTGCGCTGCGTCTACAAGCCGGTGCGGGGGGAGCGGCCGCTGTGGGACTTCCCGGACGGCACGCTCGCCGGCCGCGAGGTCGCCAGCCACCTCGTGTCGGAAGCCGCCGGGTGGCACCTCGTCCCGCCGACCCTGCTGCGGGACGGGCCGTTCGGCCCCGGGATGGTGCAGGTGTGGGTGGACACGGACGACGAGCGTGAGCTCGTCGACATCCTGCCGCCGGCGGACGTGCCGTCGGGCTGGCTGGGCGTGCTGCGGGCGCGCGACGGGCGCGGCGAGCCCGCGGTGCTGGCGCACGCGGACGTGCCCGAGCTGCGGGCGATGGCGGCGTTCGACGTGGTGGTGAACAACGCGGACCGCAAGGGCGGCCACGTGCTCGCCGGCGTCGACGGCCGGATCTACGGGGTGGACCACGGGCTGTGCCTGCACGTCGAGCACAAGCTGCGCACCGTGCTGTGGGGGTGGGTCGGGCAGCCGATGCCCCCGGAGGTGCTCGACCCGCTGCGCCGGTTGCGGGCTGCGCTCGACGGGGGCGGGGGGTTCCGCGACGAGCTGGGCGCGCACGTCACCCGCCGCGAGGTGCGCGCGCTGCGGAGCCGGGTCGAGGCGCTGCTGGGCGCACCGTGCTTCCCCGAGCCCGCGGGCTACGGCCCGGCGATCCCCTGGCCGGCCTTCTAGCCGTGCGAGCATGGGCCGGTGACCGCGGAACGCATCGGCACCGCCGTCGTGCTCGGTGGCGGGGGAGCGCTCGGTGCAGCGCAGGTCGGCATGCTGCGCGCGCTTCTCGACGCGGGCGTCCGCCCCGATCTCGTCGTCGGCACCAGCGTCGGCGCGATCAACGGCGCGGTGCTCGCCGCCTGCCCGGCGGCCGAGGTCGCCGACCGTCTGGAGAGCCTGTGGCACTCGCCGGACGCCGCCGAGGTGTTCGCGGCCGGCACCGTCGCCCGGCTCCGCGAGCTGGCGCGCACCCGCATCGCTGCGCACTCCGCCGAACCGCTGCGCCGGGCGCTGGTCGCGCAGCTCGACGACCGCAGCATCGAGGACCTGCCGGTGCCGTTCCAGTGCTGCGCCGCCCGGATCGAGGACGCCGCGGAGCACTGGTTCGACCGCGGCCCGGTCGTCGACGCCGTCCTCGCCTCCGCCGCGGTGCCCGGCCTGCTCCCCGCGGTCCGGATCGGCGCGCATCACTACCTGGACGGCGGCCTCGTCCACAGCATCCCGCTCGGGCGGGCCGTCGAACTGGGCGCACAGCGGGTGTTCGTCCTGCAGGTCGGGCGGATCGAGCAGACCCTCACCGCCCCGCGCAACCCCTGGGAGGTCGGCGTGGTGGCGTTCGAGATCGCCCGCCGCCACCGCTTCGCCCGCGACCTGGCCACTGCCCCGGACGGCGTCGAGGTGCACGTGCTGCCGGCGGGCGCCGGCGCGGCGCCGCAGTGGAACAGCCGGGAGGCGTTGCGCTACCGCGACTTCTCCGCCGTCGACCGCCGGATCGACGGTGCGTACCGGGCCACCGCGACCTACCTGGAGGGGGTCGTCCGATGCCCCTGATGGCGCCGACACCGCTGCCGCCCCGGTGGATGCGCCGGATGGTGCTCGCCCCGGCGATGATCGGCGTGACCGTGACGCTGCTGCTCACGCTCCCGGTGTGGCTGCTCGTCGCGGCCGCGGCGTCGCCGCTCCTCCCGGGACGGTTCCGGGCGCTGCGCGTGCTCTGGGTCCTGATCGTCTGGCTCGTGCTGGAGAGCGCGTGCCTGGTGGCGCTCTTCGGGCTCTGGCTCGGCGCCGGGTTCGGTGCGCTCACGCGGACGCCCCCGTTCCAGCGCGTGCACTACCGCCTCGTCGGCGGCTACCTGTGGGTCTTCCACCGGGCGGCGACGCGGGTGCTCGGGTTGCGGGTGGAGGTCGAGGGCCCGGTGCCGGACGAGTACCTCGGCCGGCCCCTGCTGGTGTTCTGCCGGCACGCCGGGCCGGGCGACTCGTTCCTGCTCCTGCACGCGCTGGTCAACTGGTACGCCCGGGAGCCGCGCATCGTGCTGGCCGCTGCGCTGCAGTGGGACCCGGCGATCGACGTCGTGCTCAACCGCCTGCCGAACCGCTTCCTGTCCACCGGCGGTGCAGCGGTCGAGCAGCAGATCGGGGCGCTGGCGACCGCGCTCGACGGCGACGACGCCTTCGTGATCTTCCCGGAGGGCGGCAACTTCACCGAACGCCGCCGTGCGGCCGGGATCGCCCGCCTGCGGGCACGGGGGCTCGAGGAGGCGGCCCGGCGCTCGGAGGCGATGCGGCACGTGCTGCCCCCGCAGCCGGGAGGTGTCGCGGCCGCGCTGGCGGCCGCCCCGGAGGCCGACGTCGTGTGGGTCGCCCACGCCGGGCTCGACCACCTGTTCACCGTCGCCGACGTCTGGCGCGAGCTGCCGCTCGACACCGTCGTCCGGATGCGGTGGTGGCGGGTCCCGGCGGACGAGGTGCCGCACGGGTTCGACGCGCAGGTGCAGTGGCTCTACACCTGGTGGGAACGGATCGACGCCTGGGTCGATACGGCGCGGGCGGGCCGCTGATCCACGCTACCGCGGGACGCCGGGCGCGCTCTCCTCGAGGAAGGTGACGCCGATCTGGCGCCGCACCTCGTCCACCAGCTCCAGGGTCGCCACCGACGCGGCGAGCGGGCGCAGCGGTGTGCCGGCCTCGCCCGTCGCGACCCGGCGCGCCGCCTCCACGGCCGACACGAACAGCCCCTCGTGCCCGATCGCGGGCTCGGTGTACCGGATGGTCGACTTCTTGCCCGCCGACGTCAGCGTCAGGCCGCCGGGAAAGAAGAACGGGCCGTCCGTGACGAGCGTGGCGCCCGTCCCGGCGATCACGGCCCGGTTCGGGGTGTCCGCCATGATCGTCGTGTTGATCGCCGACTGGGTCCCGCCCGCGTGCCGCAGCACGGCCGATACCTGTCCGTGCACCTCCCCGCCTGGCACGTCCTGACCGATCGCGACGACCTGCTCGGGCTCGCCGAGGACCCACGCCGCGAGCGCCAGCGGATAGGTGCCCAGGTCGAGCAGCGCGCCGCCGGCCAGGTCGTGACGCAGGATGCGGTGGGTGTCGGGGAACCACTCGCCGTGGTCGGCGAGCACCGTTCGGACCTCGCCGAGCACACCGTCGTCGAGCAGCTGCCGGATCACGTCGTAGCGCGGCAGGTAGAACGTCCACAACGCCTCGGCGCAGTACACGCCGCGCTCGGCCGACCGCGTGGCGATCTCCGTCGCCTGCACCGCGTTCAGCGCGATCGGCTTCTCGACCAGCACGTGCTTGCCCGCATCCAGCGCGAGCAGGGCGTGGCCGTGGTGGAGGTTGTGCGGCGTCGCGACGTAGACGATGTCGACCTCGGGGTCGGCGACGAGGTCGGCGTACGACCCGTGCGCGCGGCCGATCCCGGCCCGGTCCGCGAAGTCCCTCGCCGACCCGACCGACCGCGACCCGACCGCGACGACCTGCTGGCGGGTGTTGCGGCGCAGCGAGCCGGTGAACCGCTCGGCGATCCACCCGGTGCCGAGCACGCCCCACCGCAGGGCGGGCGCGGCCATCGGGTCGGGCAGGCGGGAGGCCGGCATCGAGGACGGGAACGTCACGGTGCCTCCACCTTCGTCACCCGGCCGCCGTCGTGCATCGACGCGATGACGGCCTCCGCCGCGGCAGACGCGACCACGCCGTCGCGCCCGGTCGCGAGCGGGGTCGGCGCACCGGCGAGCACGGAGTCGACCCAGGCCTGCAGCTCGATCCGGTAGGCGTCGGCGAACCGCGGGCGCCAGTCGGCCGGGTAACCGATCCCGTGGCGCTGTCCCGCGTCGAGCCGCACCCGGGCCGGCTCGGTCAGGCTGATCGCCCCGGTCTCGCCGACGACCTCGCAGCGGATGTCGTAGCCGTAGCGGGCGTTCAGGAACGTCTCGCAGGTGGAGAGCACGCCGTCCGCGGTCCGCAGGTGGATCAGCTGCGGGTCCTGCAGGCCATCGTGGACCTGCGACGACCGGCGCGGTGCCACCCACGACACCTCGACGACCGGCGAGCGGAGCAGCCACGGCACGACGTCGAACTCGTGGATCGAGGAGCCGGTGATGGAGAGCTCCGAGGTGGCGTTCGGCGCGCCGCTCACGCCGCGGCTGATGTTGTGCACCAGTACCGGAGCGCCGACCGTCCCGTCGTCGACGGCCTGCCGCAGCGCTGCGTAGCCGGGGTCGAACCGGCGCATGAAGCCCACCGACAGCAGCGCCTCACCGGTGGAACCGATGTCGCGCAGCACCTGCCGGCCCTGCGCGAGCGTGGGCGCCAGCGGCTTCTCGCACAGCACCGCCTTGCCGGCCTTCACCGCCGCGACGACCTGCTCGGCGTGCGCGGAGTCGTGCGAGGCGATGACGACGGCGTCCACGGCCGGGTCCGCGACCAGCGCGAACGCGTCGTCGTAGGCGCGGGCGCCGTCGGCGGCGGCCCGCGCCCGGCCGAGGTCGACGTCCGCGATCGCCGTGACCTCGGCGCCGCGGACGGCCCTGCGCAGCGTGTTCGCGTGGTCCGCGCCCATGATCCCGGCACCGATCACGCCGACCCGCAGGATCGTCGACCGGCGGGCGGCGACTGCGGCCTCGATCAGGTCCACCATGCCGGTCACCGGGCCAGCGACGAGCGACGGCGCTCGGTCTGCGCGGCCAGCGCGGCCACGAACGTCTCCTGGTCCCAGTCGTTCTCCAGGGCGCGCCACACCAGCTCCGCCTGGCTCTCGGGAGTCAACCGGCCGACCGGCGTGTCGCGGTCGAGATTGGTCGGGAAGGCGTATCCCTCCGCCGCCGCGGCGACGACGTTGTGCAGGTCCTTCTCGGAGGTGCCGGCCGCCCTGCGGGCGCGCAGCGTCGGGTAGACGGCCTCGGTGACGCGCTCGGTGTCGACCGTGCCCAGCGCGCGACCGAACGCCGACGACACCTGCAGCAGGTTCGCCATGCGCTTGACGTCCGTGGTCCGGTTGGTGCCCGCGCCGTGCAGCAGCGCCGGGTTGAAGAACACCGCGTCGCCCTTCTCCAGGGGCAGCTGCACGTAGTGCTCCTCGAAGTACTCCTGGAACTCGGGCAGGCCGATCGCCATGTAGCCGGGCTCGTAGCGCTGCGAGTGCGGCAGGTACATCGTCGGCCCGGTCTCGACCGGCATGTCGACGTGCGCGACGGCGCCCTGCAGCGTCAGCACCGGCGACAGGCGGTGCACGTGCGCCGGGAACTGCGCGGCGAGGTCGAGGTCCATGAAGCCGAGGTGGTAGTCGCGGTGCGCGGTCTGCGCCGTGCCGCCGGGGTTCACCACGTTCGGGTCCGAGACGATCTGGTAGTTCGGGCCCAGCCAGGCCACCGAGACGAGGTTGACGACGTCGTTGGCGAAGTAGTCGACGAACGTCCCGGGATCGGCGACCGCCAGCTTCTCCAGCGCGCTCCACAGCCGGTCGTTGCTGCCGGGCTCGGCGAAGTGGTCGCCGGTCTGCACGCCGCGGGCCTTCTGCTCCTCGATCAGCGACGTGATCACCGCCGAGGCGCGGTCGACGACGCCCGAGTCGAACGCGCGGGTGAACACGACGATGCCGGGCCCGTCCATCAGCGCGTGCGCCAGCTCGGCCTGCACCGCGCGGCGCCCCTCCGGGGTCGCGACGTCGTCCGCGAGCGTCTCGCCGTAGAACAGCACGCCGCGCTCGACCCGGTCCGCGTACGGGTGGTCGGCCGCGTCGGTCTCCACCTCGACGACGGCGCGGAACTCGTCCAGGTCGCAGTCGTCGGGGGTCAGCCAGGTGCAGCGGTGACGGACGGGGGCGGCGGTCACGTCGGACTCCTTTGTCGGAAGTCGTTCCTCGGCGCGTGGGGGGACGTGTCCAGGTTCACCGCAGCGCTGCCGTCGGTCAACCCTTGCCGATCCTTCAAAAACCCCTCACGATGGCCAGCGTGGGGCACCCGTTCCGGATCCGCGAGATCGCGATCCAGGCCGGGTTGTCCGAGGCGACCGTCGACCGCGTGCTCCACGCCCGCAGCGGGGTACGGACCAGCACGATCGCCGAGGTCCACCAGGCCATCGAGGACCTGCACCGGCAGCGCACCCAGGTTCGCCTGGCCGGCCGGACGTTCGTCGTGGACCTCGTCGTCGATGCGCCGGCACGGTTCTCGAGCGGCGTGCGGGCCGCGTTGGAGGCCGAGCTCCCCGGCATCCGGCCCGCTGTCATCCGCTCGCGGTTCCACCTCACGGAGGCCGCACCGGCGGGGACGATCGTCGACACCCTCGACCGGATCGCGACGCGCGGCTCGCAGGGCGTCGTGCTCAAGGCCCCGGACGATCCGCGGGTGATCGCGGCCGTGGACCGGCTGGTCGGCGCCGGCATCCCGGTGGTCACCTTCGTGACCGACCTGCCCACCAGCTCGCGGGTGGCCTACGTCGGCATCGACAACCGCGCCGCAGGCGCGACGGCCGCGTACCTGGTCGACCAGTGGCTCGCCGACTCCCCGGGCAGCGTGCTGGTCACCCGCGGCGACGGGTCGTTCCGCGGCGAGGACGAGCGGGAGATGGGCTTCCGTGCCACGCAGCGTGCGCTCCGGCCGGGCTGTACCCAGATCGACCTCGTCAACGCCGACGGGCAGGACGACGACCTGCACCGCCTCGTGCGCGCCGCCCTCGCCGCACACCCCGACATCGTGGCCGTGTACTCGATGTACGCGTTCGGCGGCAACCGCGCGACGGTGGAGGCGTTCGCGGCGGAAGGGCGGACGTACCGGGTGTTCGTCGCGCACGACCTGCACGAGCACAACCTCGCCCTGCTGCACGGCGGCTATCTCTCGGCCGTGCTCCACCACGACCTGCGCCAGGACATGCGCCACGCCTGCCAGGTGATCATGCAGGCGCACGGGGCGCTGGCGGGGCCGCTGCGGTCGTGGCACTCGGCGGTCCAGGTGGTGACGCCGTACAACCTGCCGTCGTCGACCACCGGCGGCTGAGCTCGGGCATACCCGGGCAGTACCGTGCATGTCTCCTGCTGCCTGCACGAGCCGGTGGCGGTGTGCACCGGCGGCCGCCGCTCGCGCCCCGCTGCCGATCTGCGGAAGGCCGGGCTCGACGATCAGTGCGTCGTCGGCACCGAGGCCGTAACGTGCACGCGTCACCCGTCGGAGCGCCCCTTCCGGGCGTGCATGCGCGCAGAGGGGAAGCAATGACCGAGTCCACCGGCAAGAGCCGCATCGGGGTGACCGGGCTGGCGGTGATGGGTGCCAACCTGGCCCGCAACATCGCCCGCCGGGGTACGCCCACGGCCGTGCACAACCGGACGACGGCGAAGACGACCGAGTTCATCAAGGACTACGGCCACGAGGGCCCGTTCACCGGCTGTGAGACGACCGAAGACTTCGTCGCCGCGCTGGAGACCCCGCGGAAGATCATCGTGATGGTCAAGGCCGGCAAGCCCGTCGACGCGGTGATCGAGGAGCTGACCCCGCTGCTCGACGAGGGCGACATCATCATCGACGCGGGCAACTCGCACTTCCCGGACACCGTGCGTCGCACTGAGGAGTGCGCCGCCAACGGGATCCGGTTCATGGGCGTCGGTGTGTCCGGCGGCGAGGAGGGCGCGCTGCTCGGGCCGAGCATCATGCCCGGCGGTGACCCGGCGGCCTACGCCGAGGTGGAAGGGATCCTCACCGGGATCGCGGCCGTCGTCGACGACACCCCGTGCTGCGTGCACGTCGGCCCGGGCGGTGCGGGCCACTACGTCAAGATGGTGCACAACGGCATCGAGTACGCCGACATCCAGCTCATCGCCGAGGCGTACGACCTGCTCACTCACGTCGCAGGGCTGGACGCCCCGGCCATCGGCAAGATCTTCGAGCAGTGGAACACCGGCGACCTCGACTCGTTCCTCATCGAGATCACCGCCAAGGTGCTCGGCAAGACCGACGCAAAGACCGGCGGCCCGTTGGTGGACGTGATCGTCGACCAGGCCGAGCAGAAGGGCACCGGCACCTGGACTGCGGTCGACGCCCTCGGGCTCGGCGTGCCGCTGACGGGCATCAGCGAGGCGGTGTTCGCGCGCGGCCTGTCGGCATTGCGGGACGAGCGCAGGAAGGCGTCGACCACGCTGGCCGGCCCGGCACCCGGCCAGGGCGCCGACCGCGGCGACCTCATCGAGGACATCCGGCTGGCGCTCTATGCGAGCAAGGTCGTCGCCTACGCGCAGGGCTTCGCGCAGATGCGGGCGGCGTCCCAGGAGAACGACTGGAACCTCGACCTCGGCGCGATGGCCACCATCTGGCGCGGCGGCTGCATCATCCGCGCGCGGTTCCTCAACCGGATCCGCGACGCCTACGCCGAGCACGGTGACGTCGAGAACCTGTTGATGGTCCCGTACTTCACCGACGCCGTGGCGAACGCGCAGGACGCGTGGCGGCGGGTGGTGACGGTGGCGACCGAGCAGGGTGTGGCGATCCCGGCGTTCTCCTCGAGCCTGTCGTACTACGACGGCTACCGGCGTGCACGCGGGCCGGCGAACCTGATCCAGGGCCTGCGCGACTTCTTCGGTGCGCACACCTACCAGCGGATCGACGAAGAGGGCTACTTCCACACCCGGTGGAGCCAGGACGGCACCGAGGTGCAGACGAGCTAGACGAGCGCGTCGAGGTCGACGCGGACGGGGAACGGTTCGGTGGCGGTGAAGGTGCCGACCACCGGGCCGGGGTCGGCGTAACCGAACTCGCCTGCCTGGTGGTGTGCGGTGAGCATGATGCGGTCGCCCGGCTCGCCGAGGTCGACGACCCAGTAGTGCGGGATGCCGGCGTCGGCGTACTCGTCGCGCTTGACGATGCTGTCGAGCCGGCGCGATCCCGGCGAGATGACCTCCACGGCCAGCACCACCTCCGAGGCGTGGAACAGCCCTCCTGCACGCCGCTGCCGGTCCATCGCCCCGCGCGGCACGACGACGAGATCGGGGATTCGGACGAAGCCGGGCTTTGTCGGGGGAACCAGGGCGAGATCGACGTCCACCTCGGTGAGACCGATCAGATCGCCGGGCAACTGGCTGTCGACCTGGTGCAGCAGCATGTAGAGGCACCGCTGATGGAAGCCGAGCGGACGCGGTGACATCACGATGTTGCCCTCCACCAGCTCGAACCGCCTGCTGTTGTCCTCCGGCAACGCGGCGAACTGGGCCACCGTCAGCAGGGGCTGCGAGGCCGACGGCGGCACTGGAAGGGCGGTCATGGCGGTGAGTGTCGCAGGTGGCACCGACAGTTCGTGGGCGTTCGGGCGACCCCGACCGTTCCCATCCGGTCCATCACAGCAACGCGTCCAGGTCGATGCGGACCGGGAACGGCTCGGTGGCGGCGAATACGCCGTTCACCGGGCCTGCGTCGGCGTAGCCGAACTCGCCTGCGAGGTGGTGGGCGGTGAGCTGCGGGCGGTCGCCGGGCTCGCCCAGGTCGACGATCCAGTAGTGGGGGATGCCGGCGTCGGCGTACTCGTCGCGCTTGACGACACGGTCCATGCGGTCGGAGCCGGGAGAGATGACCTCCACAGCGAGGGCGACCTCCGCGGCGCGGAGGACCCCCCCTTCGCTTCGGCGCCGTGCGAGCGCCTTCCGCGTGACGGCGACGAGGTCAGGTGCTCTGACCGTGCCCGGACGGTCCGGTGCGACCAGCTGAAGGTCGATGTCGACGTCCGGGACGAGCTCAAGGGCCGATGGAACGCGGTCCTCGAGCTGCCTGGCCAGCCGCATGATCGCGATCTGGTGCTCGGGGACCGGCGTCGGTGACATGACGAGGTTGCCCTCCTGGAGCTCGGAGCGCACGCCGTCGGGGTCCTCGCCGAGCGCGACGTAGCCGGCCACCGTGAGCGGCAGCCGCTGCGGTGGCAGGGGAAGGGCGGTCATGACAGGGAGTGTGGCACGCGGCACCGACAGTTCCGGGCCACGAGGGGGCGGGCGTGAAACACGGGCGTGGGCGCGCGGGACTGCAGCATGGCCACCTTGCTGCAATCCCGCGCTGCAATCCCGCGCGCTGCAATCCCGCGCGCCGCAATCCCGCGCCGCAATCCCGCGCCCGTGGACGACCCGATCCGCGTTCAGCGCACCGGCACGATCTCCGGCGCCCCCATCCGGGCCGCGTCCGCCGTCTCGTCGTCCGGCATCCGCTGGCTCTCGCGTTCGGCCTCCACCCGCTTCAGGTAGTGCTCGACCTCCCGCGCCACCTGCTCGTCACTCCACCCCAGCACCGGCGCGACGAGCCGGGCCACCTCCTCGGCCGCCCCGATCCCGCGGTCGAACGTCGCGATCGAGATGCGGGTACGGCGGGCCAGCACGTCGTCGAGGTGCCGGGCACCCTCGTGCGAGACCGCGTACACCGCCTCGGCGCGGATGTGGTCGGACGCGCCGGCGAGCGGCTCCCGCAGCGTCGGGTCGTCCTCGATCAGCGCGAGCACCTCGTGGATCAGCGACCCGTAGCGGTCCAGCAGGTGCTCGATCCGAGCCTCGTGCAGGCCGCTGCGCCGGGCCAGTTGCGACCGCGCGTTCCACAGCGCGTGGTACCCCTCGGCGCCGAGCAGCGGGATGTCGTCGGTGACCGACTTCGGGACCTTCTTGCCGTTCACGGTCTCCAGGGCGTTCACCGCGGCGTCGATCGCGTCCTTCGCCATGACCCGGTACGTCGTGTACTTGCCGCCCGCGATCACCACCAGCCCGGGGACGGTGTGCGCCACGGCGTGCTCGCGGGAGAGCTTGGACGTCGACTCCGACTCGCCCGACAGCAGTGGCCGCAGGCCGGCGTAGACGCCTTCGACGTCCTCCTGGGTGAGTGCCGGTGCGATCACGGCGTTGACGTGGTCGAGCAGGTACTGGATGTCCGCGGCGCTGGCGGCGGGGTGGGCGAGGTCGAGTGCCCAGTCGGTGTCGGTCGTCCCGATGATCCAGTGCCGGCCCCAGGGGATGATGAACAGAACCGACTTCTCGGTGCGCAGGATCAGCCCCGACTCCGAGCGGATCCGATCGCGGGGCACGACGAGGTGGATCCCCTTGCTCGCGCGGACGTGGAACTGGCCGCGCTCGCCGGCAAGAGCCTGCGTCTCGTCCGTCCACACGCCGGTGGCGTTGACGACCTGTCGGGCGCGGACGTCGAACACGCGGCCCGACTCCAGGTCGTGCACCTGGGCGCCGACGACCCGCTCGCCCTCCTTCAGCAGGCCGACGACCCGCGCCCGCGACGCCACCTGCGCGCCGTAGGCCGCGGCCGTGCGAGCGATGAACATCGTGTGGCGCGCGTCGTCCACCTGCGCGTCGTAGTACTGCAGCGCGCCCACCAGCGCGTCCTTCTTGAGCGCGGGGACGATGCGCCGGGCCCCGCGGCGGGTGAGGTGGCGGTGGTGGGGGACGCCCCGGGCCCGACCCGAGAGCAGCCCGAGGGTGTCGTAGAGCGCGACACCCGAGCCGGCGTAGAGCCGCTCCCAGCCGCGGCCCTGCAGGGGGTAGACGAACGGCACCGGCTTGATCAGGTGCGGGGCGAGCTTCTGGATGAGCAGCCCGCGCTCCTGGAGCGCCTCGGCCACGAGCCGGAAGTCGAGCATCTCCAGGTAGCGCAGGCCGCCGTGGATGAGCTTGCTCGAGCGGCTCGACGTGCCGGAGGCGAAGTCGCGGGCCTCGACCAGCCCGACGGCCAGACCGCGGGTGGCGGCGTCGAGCGCGGAGCCCGAGCCGACGACACCCCCGCCGACGACGAGGACGTCGAGCTCACCGCCGGGTTCCGTCGTCGCGGCCAGTGCACCCAGCGCGTGTTCCCGGGTGGCGGGGGACAGGGCGACCGATCTCATGGACGTGTCCTTTCCGGGTGAGCCGGGCGTGCGTACCCATCGGGTCCTACCCCGCGCGGTGCCACACCGCACCCCGGACGTCCGGTGCGACGGTAGGGAGGGGTGTGACCGCGGTCAACCAAGGACGTTCGACATGGTCGAACACAGGGTCGTAGGCTGCGGCCGCGATGCCCGGAACCATCCAGTCGATCGAACGTGCCGCCGCGATGCTGCGCCTGCTCGGCAGCGCGGGGCGTCCACTCGCCCTCACCGAGATCGCCGCCCCGCTGGACCTGCCGCGCCCGACGGCCCACGGCATCCTGCGCACGCTGCGCGCGGTCGGGTTCGTCGACCAGGACCGTGACACCGCGCGCTACACCCTTGCCGCGGCCCTGCGCCGGCTCGGCAGCGAGTGGGACCGCCACGACCTGCGCTCCCGAGCGATGAACTGGGCGGACTCGCTGGCCGGGAGCTCGGGGCAGGAGGTGCTGCTCGGCATGCCGGCCGGAGCGGTGGTCGAGCTCGTGCACCATGTCTTCCGGCCCGACGGCTCACCGCAACGGCTGCGGACGGGGGAGCAGCTTCCGTTGCACGCCACGGCCGTCGGCAGGTGCCTGCTCGCCCTCGCGCCGATCGCCGTACCCCGGCCGCACGAGCTGGACCTGCAGCGCTACACCGGACGCACCGTGGTCGCCGTCGGCACACTGACCGAGCACCTCGCCGCGGTCCGGCACCGGGGCTGGGCGGCGGAGCTCGGGGAGCACCGGACGGGCGTCGGCGGGATCGCCGCGCCGTTGCGCACCGGCGGGGGGCTGGTGGTCGGCGTGCTGGGCGTCGAGGGCCCGGTGGAGGAGCTGTTCAACGGCGGCGGGACACCGCACCCGCGGCTGGTCGAGCAGTTGCTGAACGCGGCGCGGGAGATCTCGGCGGGGCTGGGGGGCAGCCGATGACGGAGCGCGTCGTCGCGGCGATCGACCAGGGCACCACCTCGACCCGCTGCCTGCTGTTCAACCCGGCCGGGCGGATGGTCGCCGTCGCCCAGCGCGAGCACCGCCAGTACTACCCGCGGCCGGGCTGGGTCGAACACGACGCCGAGGAGATCTGGCGCAACGTCACCCGGATCGTCCCGGCCGCACTGCGCAGCGCGGGCCTGGGGCCGGAGAACATCGTCGCGCTGGGCATCGCGAACCAGCGCGAGACGACCGTGATCTGGGACCGGCACACCGGGACGCCGCTGGCCCGGGCCATCACCTGGCAGGACACCCGGTCGGAGGGGGTGGTCGCGGGGCTGGTCGAGGACGGGCGCGCGGACCTCGTGACGCAGCTGTGCGGGCTCCCGCCCGCGACCTACTTCGCCGGGCCGCGGCTGCGCTGGCTGCTGGACCGTGTCCCGGGTGCGCGGGCAGGCGCGGAGGCCGGCGACGTGCTGTTCGGCACCATGGAGAGCTGGCTGGTGTGGTGGCTGACCGGCGGTCCGGACGGCGGACGGCACATCACGGACGTCACCAACGCCAGCCGCACGATGCTCATGGACCTGCGGAGCCGGGAATGGGCCCCGCTGCTGCTCGACGCGCTCGCGGTGCCGGCGCGGATGCTGCCCGAGATCCGGTCGAACGCCGAGGTCTACGGCACGTGCACCACGGTCCTGCCGGGTGTGCCGGTCGCCGGGGCGCTGGGCGACCAGCACGCCGCGCTCGTCGGCCAGGCCTGCTTCGCGGCGGGCGAGGCGAAGTGCACGTACGGCACCGGCGCGTTCCTGCTGATGAACACGGGGCCACGGATCGCGCGCACGACCCACGGCCTGATCCCGACCGTCGGCTACGTGCTCGGTGACGACGTCCGCTACGCGCTGGAGGGCTCGATCGCGGTGACCGGGTCGCTGGTGCAGTGGTTCCGCGACGCGCTCGGGATGATCTCCACGGCGGCGCAGATCGAGACGTTGGCGGCGAGCGTGCCGGACAACGGCGGCTGCTACATCGTGCCGGCGTTCTCCGGGCTGTACGCGCCGCGCTGGCACCCGGAGGCCCGCGGCGTCATGGTCGGGCTGACCTCCTTCGTCACTCGTGGCCACCTGGCTCGTGCCGTCCTGGAGGCGACCGGGTGGCAGACGCGCGAGGTCGTCGACGCGATGAACGCCGACTCGGGACTGCCCGTCACCCGCCTGAAGGTCGACGGCGGGATGACGGCGAACCACCTGCTCATGCAGTTCGTCGCGGACGTGCTCGACGTGCCGGTCGAGCGGCCGCTGGGGTCGGAGGCGGTGTCGCTGGGGGCGGCGTACGCGGCGGGCCTGGCGGTCGGGTACTGGTCGGATCTCGAGGTGCTGCGCGGCAACTGGCACCGCGCCGCGGCGTGGGAGCCGGCGATGGATCCCGAGGTCCGCCG
>JAEUJO010000254.1 GCA_016794615.1 Pseudonocardia sp.
ACTGCGTCGTGCACGACCTGTCGGATGACGCCGTGCGTCGGGTCACCGCGGAAGGCGCCCGCGGTGTCGGCTCCCTCGATGAGCTCGTTGCAGGGCTGACCCCGCCGCGTGCCGTCTGGCTGATGCTGCCCGCCGCGGTCACAGGTAGCACGGTCGAGCGCCTGATGGAACTGCTCTCCACCGGTGACACGATCGTCGACGGTGGCAACTCCTCCTATCGCGACGACATCGACCGGGCCGAGACGGCCGCCGGGCGCGGCCTCGACTACGTCGACTGCGGTACCAGCGGCGGGGTATGGGGGCTCGAGCGCGGGTACTGCCTGATGATCGGTGGGCCGGAGCGGGCGGTGGCCCGACTCGAGCCGGTGTTCGCCGCGCTGGCCCCCGGTGCGGCCGCCGCACCCCGCACACCCGGGCGCACCGGCGATCTCGCCCCGTCCGAGCAGGGCTGGCTGCACTGCGGGCCTGCCGGGGCGGGCCACTTCGTGAAGATGGTGCACAACGGGATCGAGTACGCGCTGATGGCCGCCTACGCAGAGGGCTTGAACATCATCGGCGGGGCCGGGGTGGGCGTTCGCCCACCCGCGGCCGACGCCGAGACGGCACCGCTTCGGGAGCCGCGCTACTACCCCTACGACCGCATCGACCTGGCCGAGGTCGCCGAGGTGTGGCGGCGCGGCAGCGTCATCGGATCCTGGCTGCTCGACCTCACCGCCGAAGCGCTGCGCGCCGACCCCGACCTCGACCAGTTCACCGGGCGGGTGTCCGATTCCGGGGAAGGACGCTGGACGTCCATCGCGGCGATCGACGAGGGCGTGCCCGCTCCGCTGCTCACCACCGCGCTCTACAGCCGCTTCGCGTCCCGCGGAAGCGAGATCTTCGCCAACAAGATCCAGTCCGCACAGCGGTTCGAGTTCGGCGGGCACGTCGAGAAGAAGGCCGCGCAATAGCACCGCCCCCGTGGCGCCCGCTCCCGCGCGGGTCGCCGCACCGCAGACTTCGCGCGGCGTCGCGGGCCCCGCGCGCGTCCGAACCGCAGCGGGGCCGGGAACGCCGCGCGAAGTGGGGTGGCACCGACCGCCTGGAACGGCAAGGCGTGTTTCCCGGGAAACGGCGCTGAATGCGCGTCACGCTCGTCGGGCCGGCGTACCCGTGGCGCGGGGGGCTCCCGCTGCTCGTCACCGACCTCGCGCACCGGTTGGCGGTCGAGGGGCACGCGGTCCGGGTGCGAACCTGGACCCATCAGGCGCCCGCTCGGCTGCTGCCCACCCTGGCGCTCACCGCCGCGGAGGGCACCGTGTACCCGGCGGATCCCGTGCTGTCGTGGCGCAATCCGGTCCGGGGATGGCAGGTCGGCCGGGCGGCCGCGGCATCGGACCTGGTGATCGTCGTCCACTACACGACGATCCAGGCGCCGGTGCTGTGGGCGGTCGCGCGGGCGGCCCATCGGCGTGCGCGGGTCGTCGCGATCTGCGCGAACGCCGTCCCGCACGAACCCCGGCCCGGCGACCGGCCGCTCACCGCGCTGCTGATGCGGGCGGTGGACGCGGCCGTCGTACACACCGAGGCCGAGCGCCGGGCGCTGGCGGCCCTCACCGACCGCCCCGTGGCCGTCGCCGCGCTCCCGCCGCACCTCCCCGACGGGCCGCCGCGTCCGCGTGCGCCCGGGGTGCGTCAGCGGCTGTTGTTCTTCGGCAAGATCCGCCGATACAAGGGCCTCGACCTGCTGCTGCGCGCGCTGGCGCAGCTCAACGGCGTGCACCTGACGGTCGCGGGCGAGGTCTACCCGGACGCCACGGACCTCGGCGGGCTCGTCGACCGGCTCGGCCTGCGCGACCGCGTCGACCTTCGGCCCGGGTACCTGCCGGCCGAGCGCATTCCCGACCTGTTCGCCTCGGTCGACGCGCTCGTGCTCCCCTACCGCAGCGCCACCGCGTCCCAGCACGTCGCGCTCGCCAACCGGCACCGCGTGCCAGTCGTCGCGACCCGGGTCGGCAACTTCCCGGAGGTGATCGACGACGGCGTCGACGGGCTGCTCTGCATTCCCGGCGACGTCGCGGACCTGACCCGCGCGCTGCGCGAGCTCTACGCTCCCGGCCGGTTGGACAGCCTGCAGGCCGCGGCCCCGACCACCGACGACGAGTTGGTGTGGGAGACCTACCGCGAGACCCTCCTGACGGTCGACAGGGATGATCGGCAGATGCCTCGGGACGGAGCGCCGCAGGACGGTGCGCACGGCTGAACCGGTGGGCGGCCGATCTCGTCGGGCGGTGCCTGGCAATCCCGTCCGGCCCGCCACCCGAGGCGGTGCTGCGTCTCGGCGTCCCCGCGAACGGAAGCGGGCTCTGGTTCGCGATCGCCGCCGCCATGGCGCTGCGTCCCGACCTCCGGCGCGTGGCAGGCGAGGACCTGATCGCGGTGCTCCCGGCCACCGGCCCCACGCAGATCCTCGACCGCCTGGTCGACCGCCAACGCCCACCCGCCGGCTCCACCCGCACCAACCGATGGCGCCGTCGTGCCCCTCGTCGCACACCGCCGCCGCGACCGCGTTCACGACCGGTGGCCGGGCGCAACCTTCGGAACGAAGTGATCTCCGTGCCTCGCGCCGGGCCCGTCCGCACCGGTCCCGGCGGCCTGGGACACTGGGGGCAACGGCAAGGAAGGGTCGACGACGTGGCACAGCAGGCGATGAGCTCATTGGCAGGGCAGGTCGAGGAG
>JAEUJO010000304.1 GCA_016794615.1 Pseudonocardia sp.
TCGTGCTCCAGGCCGCCCGCAGCGGAGGCGTCGAGCTGCGGGTCGGGAACCCCTCGTCGATCGTCGAGGGGTACCGCGTCGAGGTCGAGCGGCCGCCGCCCTGGCTGTCGGTGACCGTGCCGGAGATCAGGCTGCTGCCCGGGGACCGCACATCGGCACGGATCGGGCTCGAGGTGCGGCCGGACCCCCCGGTCGTCGCCCAGCGCATGCGCCTGCGGGTGCGGGTGCGCCCGGAGAGCGACGAGCGGGTGCACACGGACGTCGAGATCGCGCTGGTGGTGCCGCGGATCGGCGGCACCGTGCGGATCCGGACGGAACCCGCCGTGGTCCGGGTGAAGGACGCGCCGCGCGGGCGGTTCACCGTGCATCTGGACAACCGCGGCGCCAACCACCCCCGCCGCGTCACGTTCTCCGGCTCGGACGACGAGGGGGTCGTGCGCTTCGAGTTCGACCCCGCGGTGGTCGAGGTCCCACCCGACGGTGGCGCCGCCGTCCAGGTGCGGGTCATGGCGCCGCCGCCCGCCGCCGGGGAACGTTCCGAGCGCTCCCTCACCGTGCGGGCCGTCGACGACGGGACGGAACTCCCCGCCGTCGTACGGCTGGTCCAGGAGACGTCGGCCGCGCCGGTCGAGGTCCCGGTGCGGCTCCGGTTGGAGCCGAGCGCACTGCGCACCGACGACAGCCCCGTCGCCGGGCTGCAGGTCGTGGTGGACAACCGCGGGGGCAACCGGGAACGGCGCGTGCGCCTCGTCGGGCACGACCCGGAGAAGCGGATCGAGTTCGTGTTCCGGTCCGTCGAGCTGTGGGTGCCGCCCGGCGTCGAGCGCGCCACGCCTGCGCAGCTGCGTGCCCCGGTGCCGCCGCCCGGTGAGCAGGCAGACCGGACGTTCACGGTCACGGCCACCGACGGACGCCACGAGACCGAGTCGGCCGGGCACTGGGTGCAGCGGTCGGCCCTGTCGCCGATCACGACCGCGGCGATCCGGCTCGAACCCGAGGGCGTGCGCGTGCGCGACCGGCCCGACGCCCACCTGTCCGTCGTGGTCGACAACCAGCGCGGGACCCGCCCGCTGCGCGTCCGCCTGTCGGGACAGGACCCCGAGGGCGCGGTCCGGTTCGCCTTCCGGCCCCCGTTCCTCGACGTCGGGCCCGGGCGGGTCGGGCGCGTGGACCTGCAGGTGGTCGCGCCGCCGCCCGCGCACGGCGAGGAGAGCGTGCGGGCCCTGCGGGTGCGCGCGGCGGACGAGCACGGCGCCGTCGAGGCGACCGGCGCGCTGCACCAGTACAGCTCGCCCGCGGCGATCTCGACGGCCCGGCTCACCCTCGAACCGCAGCGGGTCGTGACCCGCAACACCGGAACCGGGCGGCTGCGGGTGCAGCTCGACAACCGGGCCGGCGCGTTCCCGCTGGCGGCGCGCCTGTACGGCACCGACCCCGAGCAGGTGGTCCGGTTCGCGTTCCGGCCGAGCACGCTCGAGGTCGCACCGGGGCAGGTCGGCGTCGCGGACGTGCGGTTGTCGGCTCCCCGACCGGACGGCGGCGAGACCCTGACCCGGCCGTTCACGGTCGTCGCCGACGACGGCCGGGGCACGGTCGACGCGGCGGGCACCTTCGTGCAGTCGGCCGGGAACCGGCGCCCGGTGTGGCGGGTGGTGCTCACCGTGCTCGGGGCGCTGCTCGTGGCCGTCGGCTGCTTCCGTGACTGGCTGGTCAACGATCCGGACTCACTGCTACCGGGCCTGTCGACGATCGCGGCGAGCATCGGGCGGACGGCCGCCGCCGGCGCGCCCGGCACCGCGGCGGAGGCGGCCGGGCTGATCCGGACGCTGGAGCCGATCGAGCGGACGCTCACCCTGCTGCTCGCGGGGCTCATGGTGTTCGGGCTCGTCGGGCCCACGGGGCGCCTGACGCGGATGACCGGTGTGGTCGTGGCGCTGACGATGATCGTGGTCGCGCTGTTCTGGCGCACCGCGGGGCCGTTCTCCCTCGCCGACGGGACGTTCCTGGTCGCGGTCGGCGGGCTCGTGGGCTTCGTCGGCGGGCTGTGCGTGCGGCGGTGAACGGTGAGCACCCGCGCCGCCGCGCTCACCCCCCGTGAGCGCGGCGCCGCGAGGCCGGCGGCGCTACCTCAGCGCCGAGCCGGGGCGTGGAGCGTCGCTCATGACGACGCAGGCGATCGCGCGGTCCGCGGTCCACGTCGTGTCGTCCGCCGGCACGAGCGTCCCGGTCGAGTAGGCGGGATCGGTGAGCGTGGCGTAGCCGACCTTCTGGCGCAGTTCGCCCTCGCAGTCCGCGCCTGCCCGGCCGGCCCGGACGTCGGCCAGCGTGTCGGTGGGGGAGTACACGATCTTGGCGATCACCTGGTCGGTGTGCGGCGACACGCACGGGACGGCCTCGACCGTGCTGACCGGGGTGCTGGTGCCCGGAGCGGGCGGGAGCCGGCCGGTGTTGTAGCAGTCGCCCGCCCGGAGGTCGAGAGCCGAGAGCGGGCCCGCCTCGCGGAACCCGGCCTGGCCCGCCACGTTCAGGTCGGCCTGCGCCGGGGCCGGGTACCGCTCGGAGCCCTGGAGCGCGATGACGGCGGCGAGGACGACCGCGCCCACGAACCCGCCGCCGAGTACAGGGAGGATCATCCGGGTCTTGCGCGCGGGGGCCGGGACGGGCGGAACGGTCGTCTGCGCGCGCATTCCCGGTGTCGAGCCGTAGTAGGTCGGGTACTGCATTCCGGTGGGCGGCCCGTCAATGGTCGCGAACGGAGTTCGGGCGGGCGGGCGGTCGTTCGTCGGGAACGGGAATCCGTTCTGCCGGCCGGGGTTTCCCGGGAACGGGAATCCGTTCTGCGGGCCGTGGTTCGTCGGGTACGGCCCCGGGGGCGGGCTGAACGGGTTCATGACTCCTCCGAGCGGTGGCGCACCCGTCGCGATCCTTTCGGATCTTCTCGAGGCGTCGGTGAGAAATGTGTATCGAGTTCGTGTGCCGGTCATCGTCGCCCTGTTCCACGGGCTGGTCACTGGTGCGCTCCCACGGCAACGGTGGGGAGTGCCCCCGGAGCAGCGGGGGGTGGACCCCACCCGGCCCGGCCGGGACGGGTGCGCCCGTCCCGCCGACCCGGCATGCTGAGGGCCCATGACGACCTCCGGCCCCACCGCGGCGGCGATCGCGAGCGCCCGCCGGCACGGTGTCGGCGACCTCCTGCACCGCACCGCGCGCCGCTACCCGGGCAGGCTCGCCGTCGTGGCCGGGGACCTGCGCGCCACGTACGAGGAGTTCGACACCGCGGTCAACCGGGCCGCGCACGCGCTGACGGGTCGGGGCCTGCGGCCGGGTGACCGCCTCGCGCTGCTGTCGCACAACTGCTGGCAGTTCGCCGTCGTCGCCTTCGCGACGGCCAAGCTCGGCGTGGTGCTCGTGCCGGTCAACTTCATGCTGACCGCACCCGAGGTCGCCTACCTCCTGCGCCACTCGGGCGCGCGGGGGATCGTCGCCGAGGACGCGCTGGTCCCGACGGCGGAGACGGCGCTGGCCGACGCCGGGGTGGCGAACGCGATCCGCGGCTGGATCGGACCGGCCGGCGCGGTGGCACCCGCGGGCTGGGACGCCGTCGACGGCTGGTGGCGGGACGGCCCCGCGGAGGCCCCGGACGTCCTGGTGGGCGACGACGACCCCGTCCGGCTGATGTACACCTCGGGCACGGAGTCGCGCCCGAAGGGTGTCCTGCTCTCGAGCCGGTCGCTGATCAGCCAGTACGTCAGCTGCGCGGTGGACGGCGGGATGAGCGCGGACGACGTCGAGGTCCACGCGCTGCCGATGTACCACTGCGCGCAGCTGGACTGCTTCTTCTCCGTCGACGTCTACCTCGGCGCGACCAGCGTGATCCTTCCCGGGCCCGACCCCGCGGTGCTGCTCGCGACGATCGCGGCGGAGCGGGCCACGAAGCTCTTCTGCCCGCCGACCGTGTGGATCTCGCTGCTGCGCCACCCCGACTTCGCCGCGTCCGACCTGTCGTCGCTGCGCAAGGGCTACTACGGCGCCTCGCCGATGCCGATCGAGGTGCTGCGCGAGCTGCAGCGGCGGCTCCCGGACGTCGCGCTGTGGAACTTCTACGGACAGACCGAGATGGCGCCGCTCGCGACCATCCTGGGCCCGCACGAGCAGCTGGAGCGGGCGGGCAGCGCGGGCCGGGCGGCGGTCAACGTCGAGACCCGGGTCGTCGACTTCGACGGCGTGCCGGTCCCGCCGGGCACGATCGGCGAGATCGTGCACCGGAGCCCGCACGCGGCGCTCGGCTACTACGCGGACGAGGCGAGGACCGCCGAGGCGTTCACCGGTGGCTGGTTCCACTCCGGTGACCTGGGGGTGCTCGACGCCGACGGCTACCTGTCGGTCGTCGACCGCATGAAGGACATGATCAAGACCGGGGGGGAGAACGTCGCGGGCCGCGAGGTCGAGGAGGCCGTCTACCAGCTCGACGGGGTCGCCGAGGTGGCGGTGTTCGGCATCAGCCACCCGTACTGGGTGGAGGCGGTCGTGGCGGTGGTCGTGCCCAGGACGGGGGTCGACCTCACCGCGGATCAGGTCCACGCGCACGCCCGCGAGCGGCTCGCGGCGTTCAAGTGCCCGAAGTACGTGGTGTTCGCCGACGCGCTGCCGAAGAACCCGAGCGGGAAGATCCTCAAGCGCGAGCTGCGGGCGACATACGCCTCGCTCGCACAGTCCGAGAGCTGACGTGGACGCATCGACCGGGTCCGCGCCTGCGGGAACCGCCGAGCTGGACCGGTACCGGACCGGACATCGCCCGGTCCACACCGTCGGCCGAGGCCCGGCCGCGCGTTGCCGGTGAGGTCACGACCGGCCAGCCGGCGTCGCAACAAGCGGACACGCGGTGCGGGCTGGGCCGCACCGCGTGTCCAGGCTGCTTCGCCTCAGCCAGGAGGCAGGTCGCGCACGTACCGCCCGGGGGCCGGCTCAAGCACCGGGTGCTGGCTGCTGCCCAGCTCCGTCGGCGCCGGCCGCTCGCCGTTCGAGTGCTGAGCGAGCCACTTGGCCCACTCCTCCCACCAGCTGCCGGTGTGCTTCTCCGCGGTCTCCAGCCACTGCCTCGGGTCGGGCCCCGGCGTCCCGCCGGTCCAGTAGTGCGCCTTCGGGTTCCCCGGAGGGTTGACCAGGCTCGCGATGTGCCCGGAGTAGCTCAGCACGAACGTCGACTCGCCGCCGAGCAGCTGCGTGGTGCGGTAGCAGCCGATCCAGGGGGTGAGGTGGTCGGTGACCGCGCCGACGGCGAACGTCGGGATCTTGATCCGGTCGAGCTGTACCGGCGTGCCCAGCACGGTGACCTCGCCGGCCTTGGCCAGCCCGTTGTTCGCGAAGATGTCGAGGAACTCGCAGTGCAGCGCCCCGGGAAGGTTGGTGCCGTCGGCGTTCCACGCCAGCACGTCGAACGCGGGTGGCTTCTGGCCCATCAGGTAGTTGTTGACCCAGTAGTTCCAGACCAGGTCGTCCGGGCGCATCCAGGTGAACGCGGCACCCATCTGCCGGCTGCTGATGATGCCCTTCCGGCGTGACCGGGACTGGGCGAAGCGCAGCAGCTGGGCGTTGGAGAAGGCGGAGATCTGCGCGCGGGCGTCGAAGTCGAAGTCGAGCAGGGTGACCGCGTACGACATGCTGTGCACCCGCTCGTCACCGATCGCGGCGAGGTGGTTGAGCAGCGTGGTGGTGATGATGCCGCCGGCGCAGAAGCCGATCACGTTGACGTCGTCGCTGCCGCTGACCTCGCGCACGGTGTCGATCGCGTCGCTCACGCGCTTCGCGTAGTCGTCGAGGCCCCAGGTGCCCTGCTCGGCGGTCGGGTTGCGCCAGCTCAGCAGGAAGGTCGAGGTGCCCTGGCTCAGGGCGTACTCGACGAAGCTGCGGCCCGGGCTGAGGTCGACGACGTAGAACCGGTTGATCGGCGGCGGGATGATGAGCAGCGGTCGTGCGGACACCTGCTCGGTGACCGGCTGGTAGTGCAGCACCTCACCCAACGGGTTGCGCTCGATGACCGCACCCGGGGTGAGTGCGAGGTTGCGGCCGACCTCGAACGCGTCCGTGTCGACCATCTTCGGCATCCCGCCGTTGTGGCGCAGGTCGTCGACGAACTGCCCGAGCCCGCGCACCAGGCTGCGGCCACCGGTGTCGAACGCCTTCTTGAGCGCAGCGGGGTTCGTCGGGAGGTAGTTGGTCGGGGCGAGCGCGCTGATGAGGATGGTCGATGCGAACCGGGCCTGCTCGACGCGCTGGGTGTCGTCCGTGCCCTCGGCGTACTGCTCGACCACGTTCGTGAGCGCGCCCGAGGCGGCCAGGTAGCCGCGCTGGAGCCGCTGGAAGAGCGGGTTGCCCGACCACGCAGGGTCGCTGAAGCGCCGGTCTCCTCTGGCGGGGGCGACCTCCGAGCGGCCGGCGACGACGCGAGCGAGCTCCCCCCCGAGCCGCACGGCCTCCTTGGCGACCGTCCGCCCGTGGGTGAGAGGGGCGATCAGGCCACCCATCGTGTCTCCGAACGACGGGATCCCGAGCACCTCCCCGCCTTCAGGCTCCACGCTGGACCCTCCGGCCTCGGCCTTCGTTGCTTCGGTGCTCACGGCCACATCCTCCCGACGGCATCGACGCCGCTTTCGCTCGAACCGGGTCCTTCGACCCGGCCACTCCGGTCCGGACCGCACGTGTGCGGTCCGGACCGTGAGAACCACGCTAGTCGCAGTGGCCGAGCGGCCACCAGAGTTGTGCGGTATATCATCTCACTGCTTGGTATACCGTCTCCGACTCGTACGGTGACCTACACCGCAGAGCCGCGGTGTACTCAGAGCAGAGGAGAACGCAGATGGCGGGCGAATCCCAGAACCGGGTGGCGATCGTGACGGGGGGCGCGCGGGGCATCGGCGCGGGCATCTCGAAGCGACTGGCTGCCGACGGTTTCGCCGTAGCGATCCTCGACGTGGAAGAGGCCGGGGCGAAGGCGACCGCCCAGGCGATCGCGGCCGACGGCGGCCGGGCCGTGGGCATCGCCGTCAACGTCACCGACGGCGAGTCGGTGTCCGCAGCGGTCGACCGGGTCGTCGCTGAGCTGGGCGAGCCGACAGTGTTGATCAACAACGCCGGCATCACCCGTGACAACCTGCTGTTCCGGCTCACGGAGGATGACTGGGACGCGGTCATGGCCGTGAACCTGAAGGGCCCGTTCCTCATGTGCCGTGCCGTGCAGAAGTACATGACCGATGCCAAGTGGGGTCGCATCGTCAACATCTCGAGCATCTCGGCCCTCGGCAATCGCGGGCAGGCCAACTACGCCGCCTCCAAGGCCGGCATCCAGGGCTTCACCAAGACCCTCGCCATCGAGCTGGGCAAGTTCGGTGTGACGGTCAACACGATCGGTCCGGGCTTCGTCGACACCGAGATGACCCGCGGCATCGCCGAGCGCACGGGCAAGTCGTTCGACGACATCGCGGCGATGTACGCGAAGGACATCCCGGTCGGCCGCGTCGGCAAGCCCGAGGACATCGCCGCGGCCGTGTCGTTCTTCACGCGGGACGACGCCAGCTGGACGTCGGGCCAGGTCATCTACGTGACGGGTGGTCCCAAGGCCTGATCCCGAGGGTGGGCGAACGCGGGGTTCGGCCTGCGTTCGCCCACCCCGGGCGCTCGATCGCCGTGCCGGTGATCGGTGAGGGTTAGGATCGTCCGCGGCAGGGAGGTCCGCGCCGGGAGGTCCTGATGCTCGTCGTCCACGTGCACGTCCACGTCACACCCGACGACGTCGACGCGTTCCTCGCCGAGAGCCGGCGGAACGCCGAGGCGTCGTTGCAGGAACCGGGCGTCCGGCGTTTCGATCTGCTGCAGGACGAGAGCGACCCCGCGTACGTCGTGCTCACCGAGGTCTACGTCGATCAGGCCGCCGCCGACGCGCACAAGCGGACACCCCACTACGCGCGCTGGCGGGACGCGGTCGCCGGGATGATGGCGCAGCCGCGGGCGTCGACGCGGTTCACTGCGGTGTTCCCGGCGGAGGACGGCTGGTGACTGCGTTCGACCTCGCGCTGCCCCGGAAGGTGATGTTCGGCCCCGGCCGTGCGGGCGAGCTCGCCGGGCTGCTGCCCACCCTCGGCGCGCGGGTGCTCCTGTGCACGGGCAGCGACCCGGCGCGGCACCGGCACCTGCTGGGCGACGTCGAGCCGGTCGCCGTCGCCCGGGTCACCCGCGAGCCGCTGGTGGACGACGTGCGCGGGGTGCTCGCGCAGGCGCGGGCCGCCGGTGCGGACGTCGTCGTCGCCATCGGCGGCGGCAGTGTCCTGGACCTGGCCAAGGCGGTCGCGGTGTTGCTCGGCAACGGGACCGACCCCATGGACCACCTCGAGGTCGTCGGCCGGGGGCTGCCGGTCGAGCGGCCGTCCGTGCCGTACGTCGCGGTGCCCACCACCGCGGGTACCGGCGCCGAGGCGACCGCGAACGCGGTACTGGGCTCGCCGGAGCACGGGCGCAAGGCGAGCATCCGAAGCCCGCACCTGCTCGCGGCGGTCGCACTGGTCGACCCGCTGCTCACGCTGGGGTGCCCGCCCGCCGTGACCGCGAGCAGCGGGCTGGACGCGCTGACGCAGTGCCTGGAGCCCTACGTCTCGCCCAGGGCCAACCCGGCGACCGACGCCGTCGCCGCGGAGGGACTGCGGCGGGGGGCGCGCTCGCTGCGTCGTGCCGTCGACGACGGCGACGACCGGGCCGCGCGCGAGGACATGGCGCTCTGCAGCCTCTTCGGCGGGATCTCGCTGGCCAACGCCAAGCTCGGGGCGGTGCACGGTGTTGCGGGTGTCGTCGGCGGGATGATCGACGCCCCGCACGGGGCGGTGTGCGCGGCGCTGCTCGCGCCGGTCGTCGAGGCCAACGTCCGTGCGCTGCGCGACCGCGCCCCGGACTCGCCCGCGCTCGACCGCTACGCCGCCGTCGCCCGGATGCTCACCGGCCGCGACGGCGCGACGGTCGACGACGCCGTGGCGTGGCTGCGCGAGACGGTCGCGGCGCTCGACGTCCCGCCGCTGGGCGCGGTCGGGCTGCAGCCGGCGCAGCACGCGGAGGTCGCCGAGAAGTCGGCGCGGTCGAGCAGCATGCAGGGCAACCCGGTGGCCCTGACCGACGCCGAGCTCGTCGAGGTCCTGCGGATCGCGGGCGGCGGGTGACCCGACGCCGTCGGGCGACACACCCGCGATGTCACGGGCGACGGGTCGCGGTGCGGCTATAACCGTCCGATGGTCGACACCCGCGGACGCACCCCGGCCGGCGCGGGTCACGGCACACGATGGTCGCGGGTCCGCTGGGCTGTGGTCGTCGTGGTGTTCCTCGGCTGGGCGGTGCAGGCCGCGACGACCGAACGCATCGCCGGGCAGCCATCGTCCGTCGAACCGGCCGCCGATGTCTTCACCTCGGGCGTGCCGACGCCGCGGGACGGCGACGCCGGCCTGTGGCTGTCGTGGTCACTCGCGGACACCGCGCGGGGCCGGCGGGTGGGGTCGGCGAACAGCGACACCGACCGGACGAACTCCGAGTCGAGCATCAAGGCGTGGATCGCGGCGGACTACCTGCGGGTGGCGCAGGCCGAAGGCCGGGCCATCACGAGCGGCGAGCGCGCCGACATCGCGGCGACGGTGCGCAGCAGCGACAACGAGGCCGCGCAGCGGCTGTACGAGGCCATCGGTGGAGACGCGATCCTGCGGCACCTGCGCTCGGTCTGCGGCGTCACCGTCGCGACCTCGACCCCGGGGTACTGGTCGCTCACCCAGATCACCGCCGTGGACGCCACCCGGATCTTCACGTGCGTCCTGCGCCGCGCGCCGGCGTACCCGGGTGGCGACGACCTCCTGACCGACCTGCGGAGCGTGGACCCGGCCGACGCCTTCGGGATCAAGGCGGCGCTGCCGCCGTCGACGA
>JAEUJO010000362.1 GCA_016794615.1 Pseudonocardia sp.
GGCGTCCCCCGCGTGCAGCAGGATCAGCCACTCGCCGACCAGCAGGCCCAGCGAGCGGGCGCCGTGCTCGTGCCAGTCGCCCACGCCCATGGGACGGCCGGAGAAGTGCCACCACGTGACGTCGCCGTCACGGTAGAAGCGGTCGCGGTGCAGGGTCCTCGACGTGCGGCGGAGGCCCGTCACCCGCGCCACGAAGGCCGTCAGCAGCTCGGCCTCGACCCCGCCCGACCAGTCGACCCACGACGTGTCGTTGTCCTGGCAGTAGGCGTTGTTGTTGCCGCCCTGTGTGCGCCACAGCTCGTCGCCGCCCAGCACCATCGGCGTCCCGGTCGACAGCAGCAGCGTCCCGAGCAGCGCCCGCGCCGCCGCCAGCCGGCGCGCGCGGACCACCGGCGAGGTCGTCTCGCCCTCGACACCGAAGTTCTGCGAGCGGTTGTCGTCGGTGCCGTCGCGGTTGTCCTCGCCGTTGGCCTCGTTGTGCTTGCGGTCATAGCTCACGAGGTCGCGCAGGGTGAACCCGTCGTGCGCTGTGATGAAGTTCACCGACGCCCAGGGCCTGCGCAGCGACAGGCCGTAGAGGTCTTCGCTGCCGGTCAACCGCGAGGCCACCTCGCCGATCGCGCCGTGCCCGCGCCAGAAGTCGCGGACGGCGTCGCGGTAGCGGCCGTTCCACTCCGACCACGCCACCGGGAACCCGCCCACCCGGTACCCCTCCCCGGTGGCATCCCACGGCTCGGCGATCAGCTTGCACTGCGCGAGCACGGGGTCGGTCGCGATTGCCGTCAGCATCGGGGAGTGCGGGTCGAACGGCCCGGAGCGGGGTCGGCCGAGCACGCTCGCGAGGTCCACGCGGAAGCCGTCGACGCCGAACGTCGTCGCCCAGTTGCGCAGGGCGTCGCACACCATCCGAACCACGGTCGGCGAGCCGGAGTCGAGGGTGTTGCCGGTGCCGGTGATGTCGGCGTCGCGGCCCCCGTGCAGGGCGTAGTAGGTGGGGGCGTCGAGGCCGCGGTACGAGATCGTGGAGCCGTTGACCCCACCCTCGCAGGTGTGGTTGGGCACCACGTCGAGAATGACCTCGATGCCTGAGGCGTGCAGCGCGTCGACCATCGCCTGGAACTCCTCGATCTCCGCGCCGGGCACGCTCGCGTACCCCGGGTGCGGGGCGAAGAAGTTGAGGGTCGAGTAGCCCCAGTAGTTGGGGATACCCCGTTGCAGCAGATGGGGCTCGTTGAGTGCCGTGGTGACGGGCAGCAGTTCGACGGCCGTCACCCCCATGCGGTGCAGGTGCGCGACGACGGCCGGATGGCCCAGGCCGAGGTAGGTGCCGCGCTGCTCGGGTGGCACCTCCGGGTGCCGCATCGTGAAACCGCGCACGTGCACCTCGGCGATCACGATCTCGGACCACGGCACGCCCGGCCCCGGACGGATCAGCGGTGCCGGCGGCGCGGTGATCACCGACAGCGGCACGTGGCCGAGCGAGTCGCGGGTACAGGGTGGGCCGGTCATCGGGTCGATCGTCCAGCCGCGAGCAGCCGCGGGATCGGTCACGGCGCCCGTCACCTGCCGCGCGTAGGGGTCGACGAGGATCTTGGCGGGGTTGGCGCGGGGGCCCTCCCAGGGGCGGTACGGGCCGTGCACCCGGTAGCCGTACCGCTGCCCGGCGGTGGCCCCCGGCACGTGTCCGTGCCAGACGCCGAAGGTGCGCTCGGTGAGCCCGATGCGACGCTCCGTCAGCTCCCCGGGACCGCCGTCGATCAGGCACACCTCCACGGCCTCTGCGGTGGACGACGCGACCGCGAACCGGACGCCGGCGGGGTCGACATGGGCACCCAACGGGAAGACCGACACGATCGGCGAGGATAAGCCCTGTGGCCGCACACGGAACGCCTTCCGAAGCGTTGTTTTCCACAACGAGTGAGCCCGCGCCGTCCGACCCCGGTGACTGCGTCATCCGGATGGAGGGGGTGACGGTCCGCCGTGGTGACACGACGTTGCTCGATTCCGTGGACTGGACCGTGGAGCTCGACGAGCGCTGGGTCGTCCTCGGCCCGAACGGCGCGGGCAAGACGACGCTGCTGCGGCTGGCCGCGGCCGAGGTCCATCCGACGCGAGGTGTCGTCGAGATCCTCGGCTTCCGGATGGGCCGCGTCGACGTGTTCGAACTGCGCACGCGGATCGGCCTGTCCTCGGCGGCGCTCGGGCTGCGGGTACCGCCCGACGAGACCGTCCGGGACGTCGTGATCAGCGCCGGGTATGCGGTCATCGGGCGCTGGCGGGAGCGCTACGACCCGCTGGACGCACATCGCGCTGACGCGCTGCTCGCCGCGCTGGGACTGCGCGGGCTGGGGACGCGGGCCTACGGGACGCTGTCGGAGGGTGAGCGGAAGCGGGCGCTGATCGCCCGGGCGCTGATGACGGATCCTGAGCTGCTGCTGCTCGACGAGCCGGCGGCCGGGCTGGACCTCGGCGGCCGCGAGGATCTTGTGGCTCGCCTGTCGCTGCTGGCCAACGACGCCGAGGCGCCCGCGTCGGTGCTGGTCACCCACCACGTCGAGGAGATCCCGCCGGGCTACAGCCACGGTCTGCTGCTCCGTGAGGGACGGGTCGTCGCGGCAGGTCTGCTGGACGACGTGCTGACCGACGAGAACCTGTCGGTGACTTTCGGCCTGCCGCTCGCCGTGCAGCGCCGGCGCGGCCGCTACACGGCCTGGTTGCGCTGACCGGACGTGGCCGCCGGGCCATGTGACCCTGGTGCGGCGCGCCGATGTGCCAGCAAGGTGGCAATGCTGCCGGCACACGGCGGCAGGGTGGCCATACCGCCGTCCCCGGTGCGCCGGGCGGGCGGACGAGGCCGCCGACGGGTGACGGCTGACGGTGGAGGTGGGCACGTGGCGGAGTTCGTGCGACTCGAGGTCGACGGCGGGGTAGGCACGATCCGGCTGGACCGGCCGCCCATGAACGCGATCAGCCGCGCGGTGGGGGCCGAGCTGCGCAGCGTCGCAGCGGAGGCGACCGCCCGCGACGACGTGCGCGCCGTGATCGTCTACGGCGGCGAGAAGGTGTTCGCCGCGGGGGCCGACGTCAAGGAGATGGCGTCGCTGTCCTTCGCCGAGATGGCGCCGATCGCCCGGTCCGTGTCGGCGGGGCTGGGTGCGCTCGCCGGGATCCCCAAGCCGACCGTGGCCGCGATCACCGGTTACGCGCTCGGCGGTGGCCTGGAGGTGGTGCTGACGTGTGATCGGCGGATCGCCGCCGACAACGCGACGCTGGGTGTCCCCGAGATCCTGCTGGGCATCATTCCCGGCGGTGGGGGGACGCAGCGGCTGGCCCGGCTCGTGGGGCCGGCCCGGGCGAAGGACATGGTCTACACGGGCCGGTTCGTGCGCGCCGACGAGGCGCTCGCGATCGGCCTGGTCGACGAGCTGGTTCCTGCGGCGGAGGTCTACGCGCGGGCACGGGCCTACGTCGAGCCGTTCGCGCACGGCCCCGCGCTGGCGTACGCGGCGGCGAAGAAGGCGATCGACGCCGGGCTGGACGTGGACCTGCGTACGGGGCTGGACATCGAGTCCGACCAGTTCGCGGGGCTGTTCGCGACCGACGACCAGCGTGTCGGCATGGCGTCGTTCGTCGAGCACGGGCCCGGGAAGGCCACGTTCACCGGCAGGTGAGCCGGCGACCCCGAGCAAGCCAGTGAACCCGACCGACCTGTGGGACGTGGCACAGGTGACCGGGGAGTCCGCAGTGGCTCCCCGGGGTGGCACACCGGCCACGAGGCGGCAGAGCAAGGCCGTCCCCGGACCGGTGCGGGGACGGGGGATCCATGGGGACGTCCGAGTCGGTGACGGTCGTGATGCTCGGCGCCGGGCCTGCCGCGCCACCGGGCGTTCACGTCCTGGCGCACGCCGACGAGCCGCGCCACGCGCGGCGGCTCGTCGTCGCCGCCCGGCCGCAGGTCGTGCTCGTGGGGCTGGGCCGGGACCGGGACGCCGTGCTCGCCGTCGTCTCGGAGCTGACCGTGCTGGTGCCCGACACCCGGGTGCTCGCGGTGTCCGGGACGGGCGACCCGGCCGCGGACGTCCTGGCCGCGGTCCGAGCCGGCGCGAGCGGATACCTCGTCACGGCGGACGACCCGGAGGCGCTGGCCGACGCCGTCCGCCGCACGGCCGAGGGTGAGGCCGTGTTCAGCCCGGGGCTGGCCGAGGTGGTGCTCGAGGAGTACGGGCGGCCGCTCGACCCCGCCCGGTCGCGCCTGACCGAGCGTGAGGCCGACGTGTTGCGCCTGATCGTCGAGGGACTGACCGCGCGCCAGATCGCGACGCGGCTGGTGCTCTCGCCGCGGACGGTGGAGCACCATGTCCAGCGGGTGCTGCGCCGGCTGGGGGTGCCGAACCGTGCCGCGCTGGTGCGGCGTGCGGTGGAGAACGGCCTCGTCTGAGCCGGTCCGGACGTACCGAACGCCGCTTTGGGTGCGTTGGACGTACCGAACGCCGCTTTGGCTGCGCTGGACGCACCGAACGCCGCTTTGGCTGCGCTGGACGCACCGAACGCCGCGTTCACTCCATCCGGGCAAGACAGGACAAGGGGACGTGCGGCGTGCGACCGTGACGGCCGAGAGGCGGGGGGACGCATGGGCGGGCGGGTCGTCGTGGTCGGTGCCGTCAACGTCGACTTCGTGGTCGCCGCCGACCGCTTGCCGGGACCGGGTGAGACCGTCGTCGGGCCCCGCGTCGAGCGCTTCGGCGGCGGCAAGGGCGCCAATGCGGCGGTCGCAGCGGCGCGGGCCGGTGCGGACGTCCGGCTGATCGGCGCCGTCGGCGACGACGACACCGGCCGGGTGGCGCTGGACGAGCTGCGGGCCGACGGCGTGCGCGTCGACGGGGTGGCCGTGCTCGACGGGGTGCCGACCGGCGTCGCGGTGATCGTCGTGGACGCGGCGGGGGAGAACCAGATCGCCGTCGGCGCCGGCGCGAACGGCGGTGTGGAGCGCGACCGGGTCCGCGACGCGCTGGTGGACGCGCTACCGGACGTCGACTGCGTGCTGGTCAGCACCGAGATCCCGCTCGCCGCAGTCGCGGTGGTCGTCGAGACGGCGACGGCGGTCGGGGTGCCGTGCGTGCTCAACCCGGCCCCGGTGCTCCCGGGTCTCGCCGGGCTGCTCGTGCCCCGTCCCGGCCTGCGCGGTCCGCTGCTGACCCCGAACGTCGGCGAGCTGGCCGCCCTCACCGGCCCCGGCCCGACCGGTGTGCGGGCGGTCGGGCTCGCGGCACGGACGGGGGCGGCGGTGATCGTCACGCTCGGCGGGGAGGGTGCCCTGGTGGTCGAGCCGGGGGGTGTCGTCGAGCACCTGCCGCCGCGCCCGACCACGGTGTGCGACACCACCGGTGCGGGGGACACGTTCAACGGTGTGCTGGCCGCTCGGCTCGCCGCGGGCGTCGGGCTGCTCGATGCCGCACGGGCGGCGAACGCGGCGGCCGCACTGTCGGTGCGCCACATCGGGGCGCGTGCCGGGATGCCGACCGCGGACCTCATCACTGGATCGATGTGAACTGCGTCGAATTGCGAAACGGATCGGCTAGTAAGTGCGTTGGTGCAGGTGTGACGACCGTGAACCCGTTCCCCGACACCACGCTCATCGACTCCCTGCGCGAGCTTCACGAGGTGTACGTCGACGCCGTCAACCGCGCCGTCGCCGAAGATCGTGACGATCTCGTCGAGGCGCTCGTATCCGAGTACGAAGGGGAGGCCCTGAAGCTGATGTCGCGAGTACCGCCGGTCGCCGCCTGAGCGCGGTTCGGCTCGTGATCGTGGTCCGCTACCGCCGCCGGCGCGTGTCGGCCTGCGGGCCGCCCGCCACGGTCAGCACGCCGCCCAGGTTGTTGCGCAGCCACGCCAGCACCGTCGTGTCCTCCAGGGTGAGGGGCACCGTGGGGCCGTTCCAGCCCAGCGACGCGACCGGGTTGCGCACCAGCGCGTCGCGCAGCGCGGACGCCAACTCGGGCGTCGCCAGCACGACGACGCCGTTGTGGCGCACCGGGACCGTTCCCGGGGTGGGCTCGGTGGCGTGCGGGCCGGTACGCAGCACGTATCCACAGCCCTGTCGATCGTCGAACCCGGTCACCAGCATCGCCGCCTCCGTCCCCGGTCTCCCGGCCCGGAGCTTAGTGCTGCGCGGACCTGGGATCAGTGGCGGCGTGGGGGTGCCATGAGGTCGCCGGACCTGCCGCTGCCGGGACGGGGCAGGTAGGCGAAGCCGTGAGGCCTCACCGGCGTACCGCCTGCCCTGGCCGGTCAGCAGGCGGCCCTGCGGGTGGCCGGGAACGGACGGGTGCGGTCGAGCAACGGCACGGGTCCGCCAAGGGTACGGAATGGTTCCTTCGACAGACGGCTATCCCGCGAACTGCCGGATGTGCACGATTGTCGGATGGGTGAGCAGGTTCACCCCTCACCCCTGCTGTCCTCTGCGATACCGGCAGGCAACACTGGTGAGGTCGAAGGGATCCGATGAACATCGTCGTTCTGTGCAAGCAGGTGCCCGACACCTATTCCGAGCGCCGGTTGCGGGAGGACGGTGCCCTGGACCGGGACGCCTCCGACGCCGTGCTCGACGAGATCAACGAGCGCGCAGTCGAGGAGGCGCTGCAGCTCAAGGAGGCGCACGGCGGAGCCGTGACGGTCGTGTCGATGGGGCCGGACCGGGCCACCGAGGCGATCCGCAAGGCGCTGTCGATGGGCGCCGACACCGCGGTGCACCTGTCCGACGAGGCACTGGCCGGCTCGGACGCGGTCGGCACGGCGCGGGCGCTGGCCGGTGCGATCGGCACCGTCGCAGACGTGGACCTGGTGCTCGCGGGCAACGAGGCGTCGGACGGGCGCTCCGCCGCGGTGCCGGCGATGGTCGCCGAGGTGCTGGGCCTGCCGGCGCTGACTCATGCCCGTCAGCTCACGGTCGAGGGCAGCACGGTGACGGTGCGGCGGGAGACCGACGACGGCGTGGTGACGCTGACGGCCGAGCTGCCTGCGGTCGTGAGCGTGGGCGAGAAGATCAACGAGCCGCGGTACCCGTCGTTCAAGGGGATCATGGCGGCGAAGAAGAAGAAGGTGGCCACCCTGTCACTGGCCGACGTGGGGGTCGACGCGGCGCAGGTCGGCGCGGCCGGGGCGCTGTCCTCGGTGGTCGGGGCGACGCCGAAACCGCCCAAGGCTGCGGGGGAGAAGGTCGTCGACGACGGCGCGGGCGGTTCGAAGGTGGCGGCCTACCTGGTCGCCCAGAAGCTGATCTGAGACGGGCCGGAGGAGATTCACCATGAGTGAGGTACTGGTCCTCGTCGAGCACGTCGAGGGTGAGATCAAGAAGAGCACGTTCGAGCTGCTGACCGCCGCGCGGGCGCTGGGCGAGCCGTCGGCGGTGATCGTCGGCGGCCCCGGCACCGCGACGAAGCTGGCCGACGGCCTGCGCGAGTACGGCGCGGCGAAGGTCTACGTCGCCGAGACGGACTCGGCGGAGTTCCTGTCCCCGCAGGTCGACGTGCTGGCCGCGCTGGTCGGGCGGCTGGACCCGGCGGCGGTGCTCATCGCGAGCTCGGCGGACGGCAAGGAGGTCGCGGGTCGACTCGCGGTGCGGACCGGGTCGGGCTGGCTCAACGACGTCGTCGCGCTCGACGCGCAGGGGACCACGCACTCGGTGTTCGGCGGGGCGTGGACGGCGCAGGCGACGGCGAACTCCGCGCACCCGGTGATCACGCTGCGGCAGGGGGCGGTCGAGGCCGTCGCCGCGGCGGGCGCGGGCGCGGAGGAGAGCGTGGACGTCGCGCCGTCCGGGCGGAGCGCGACGGTCGTGTCCCGGGAGCCGGTGACCGCCGGCGAGCGCCCGGACCTCGGCGAGGCGAGCGTCGTCGTCGCCGGGGGCCGCGGGGTGGGCTCGGCCGAGCAGTTCGCGGTGGTCGAGGCGTTGGCCGACAGCCTGGGCGGCGCGGTGGGTGCGTCGCGTGCGGCGGTCGACTCGGGCTACTACCCCCACCAGTTCCAGGTGGGGCAGACCGGCAAGACGGTCTCGCCGCAGCTCTACATCGCTCTCGGCATCTCCGGTGCGATCCAGCACCGGGCGGGGATGCAGACGTCGAAGACGATCGTCGCGGTGAACAAGGACCCCGACGCGCCGATCTTCGAGATCGCCGACTTCGGAGTGGTCGGCGACCTGTTCAGCGTCGCTCCGCAGCTGCAGGAGGAGATCACCCGCAGGAGGTCGTGAACACGGACGACGGTGTCGGGCCCCGGCGGTGCTCCGTCCGGGGGCCGAACACCTCCCCGCGGTGCCGTCCACACGGACATGGAGGAACTTTCGGCCACAAGCCGTACCTGAACGTCGTAGTGCTCTCACCCGTTCGCGAGGTGACGCGTTCATCGGCGTTCACGACCCTCACACTGTGCCAGACAGTCGATCCGAGTCCGTCGCGACGGCGCAGCGGGGCGCCTCGTCCGACGCGGTAACGCGCAGCGCCCGTCCCGCGCCCGAGCCGCCGCAGTTCGACATGGTGCTGCGCGGCTACGACCGCATCGAGGTGGACGAGTACATCGCCGCGCTCCTGGAGGAGAACGGCGCGCTGCGCCGCGAGCTCGAGGCGCAGGCGTCCCGTCCGGAGCAGGCCGCGCCGCCTCCGACGCAGCTCTACGACGTCGAAACCCCGGCCGAAGACAGCTTCGGTTTCCGTGCCGAGAAGCTCCTGCGGCTGGCCGAGCGCGAGTCCGCCGAGATGCGCACCCGCGCGACGCGCGAGGCCGAGGGGGTGGAGGCCGCGGCCCGTCGACGGTCCGAGGAGCAACTGCGCGAGGCCGAGAAGGAAGCGGAGGAGATCCGCTCGAAGGCCTCGCAAGAGGCGGACTCCGTCAAGAAGCAGGCCGCGCAGGAGGTGTCCCGGCTCGGCGCTCTGCACCGTTCCACGAAGGGCGAGATCCGGCGCCTGGCGCACATACTGAACACAGAGCTGGACCGGCCCGATCCCGAGGGCCTCACCGACGACGATGCGTCGGCCGCCGACCCCGGGACGCCGGCGACGAACTGAGCGGGCACGGCGAGACCCGGCC
>JAEUJO010000022.1 GCA_016794615.1 Pseudonocardia sp.
GGCCGGTGATGGTGCGTCCCCTCAGCGAGGGTGAGGGCCGGGAGCTACTGCGGGTCGTGCGCGGCGTCGGGTGTCAGGACGCGGTCCGGTTACGGCGGGCGCTGATCGTGCGGGCATCCGCCAACGGGATCGAGGCCCCGTTGATCGCCCGGGTGCTCGGCGCCGACGCCGACCACGTCCGGGACGTGATCCACCGGTTCAACGCCGACGGAGTGACCGCGTTGGACCCGCACTGGGGCCCGGGCCCGCGACGGCGGATCACCCCGGCCGACGAGGCCTACATCGTGGCGGTGGCCACCACTCGCCCGACGAAGCTGGGCCAACCGTTCACACACTGGAGCCTGCGCAAGCTGGCCGCCTACCTGGCCGACAACTCCGTGGCCGTGGTCCAGGTCGGCCGCGAACAGCTACGGCAACTACTGCACACCCACCGGATCTCGTTTCCAGCGGACCCGGACCTGGAAGACCTCCACGGATCCGGACTACGACGCCAAACTGGACCGGATCGAGGAGGTCTTGTCGACATCGCTTGACCGGTGTTTCGCGTTCGACCAGTTCGGGCCGTTGAGTATCCGGCCCTGCCACGGCACCTGCTGGGCCCACACGAAGCACCCCGACCGGCTGCCCGCCACCTACCACCGCACCCACGGGGTCCGCTACTTCCACGGCTGCTACGACCTCGCCCAGGACCGGTTGTGGGGTATCACCCGGCTGCACAAGGGCGGCAAGTACACCCTCGCCGCGCTCAAGAGCATCCGGGCGGCCCGACCCGACGACAAACCGATCCACGTCATCCTCGACAACCTGTCGGCGAACAAGACCCCCGCGATCCGGGCCTGGGCCTCCCGGCACAACGTCGAGTTGTGCCTCACCCCGACCAACGCCTCCTGGGCCGACCCGATCGAGGCCCAGTTCGGTCCACTGCGAATGTTCACCATGGCCAACTCCGACCAGCCCAACCATGTTGTACTGGCCCGCGCCATCCAGGCCTTCCTACGCTGGCGCAACACCCACAACCGCGACCCCGAACTCATCGCGGCGCAGCGCCGCGAACGCACCCGCGTCCGCAGCGAACGCCACCAACACTGGGGCCGACCACGACCACCACCCGGCCTACCCACCCAGCCAGCGCACTCGCGGAGCCTGCCCGCGTCCGCGGCCAGGATGTCCTCGCCGTCGAAGACGAGCTTCCCCGCGGTCGGTTCGATCAGGCGGGTCAGGCACCGGACGAGCGTCGACTTCCCCGAGCCCGACAGGCCCATCACCACGAACATCTCGCCCTGCGCGACGTCGAAGGTCACGTCGCGCACGGCGGCCGTGCAGCCGGTGCGCTCGAGCAGCTCGCGCCTGCTCAGCGCGCACAGCTCGGGGGACCCGGGCACCGTGCCGGGCTTGGGCCCGAAGACCTTCCACAGGTCGCGCACGGAGATCGCGGGATCGGCGGCATCGCTCCGTGTCGGTTGCTCCGGCGCGGCGGTCACGCTGCGTGTTACCGACTCCGACATCTGGATACCTGCCCTCGTCCGTGTGGGGCACGTCACTCCCGCCCCGGTGCATCGTATGACCGGTGAGGCGCCCGTCAAGGAAACGAGGCGAGCGGCGCTTGACGTAGCGTGACGATCCGGGACGATCAGGGCGTGCCCAGAGACGGTGTGCCCAGCCTCTACATCGACGGGAAATGGACGGCGGGGTCCGGTGGGACCGCCGACGTGCTCAACCCGTTCGACGCGAGCGTGGTCGAGACCGTGGATCAGGCCGGTCCCGACGACGTCGAGGCGGCGGTCGCCGCCGCCCGCGCCGCGTTCGACGACCCCCGCGGCTGGCGGGGCGCCCCGGTCGCGGAGCGGGCCGGTGTCCTGCGCCGCATCGCGGACCTGCTCCAGCGCGACAAGGAGCGCATCGCCCGCGTCGAGACGCTCGACACGGGCAAGACGCTGGTCGAGAGCCGCATCGACGTCGACGACGTGACGGCGGTGTTCCGCTACTACGCCGACCTGGTCGCCACCCAGCAGGGCCGGACCGTCGATGTCGGCGTGCCGCACGTGCTCTCCCGGGTCGCGCACGAGCCGGTCGGGGTGTGCGTGTTGATCACGCCGTGGAACTACCCCCTGCTGCAGCTGTCGTGGAAGCTCGCGCCCGCGCTCGCCGCCGGGTGCACCTGCGTGATCAAGCCCAGCGAGGTCACGCCGTTGACGTCGGTGCTGCTCGTGCGCCTCGCCGAGGAGGCGGGCGTCCCGCCGGGCGTGGTCAACATCCTGCTCGGCACCGGGCCGTCGGTCGGCGCACCCCTGGCCGAGCACGGGGGGGTGGACATGGTCAGCTTCACCGGTGGGCTCGCCACCGGGCAGGCGATCATCCGGGCGTCGGCGGCGACGGTGAAGCGGGTCGCCGTGGAGCTGGGCGGGAAGAACCCGAACATCGTGTTCGCCGACGCGGTCGACGGGGTCGGGTTCGAGACCGTCGTCGACAACGCGCTCACCGCCGTGTTCCTGCACTCCGGGCAGGTGTGCTCGGCCGGGGCGCGGCTGATCGTCGAGGAGCCGGTCGCGGACGCGGTGGTCGCCGAGCTCGCCGCGCGCGCCGACGCGATCCGGATCGGCAACGGGCTCGACCCGGTCAGCCAGACCGGCCCGCTCGTCTCGGAGGCGCACCGGGCGAAGATCGAGGACTTCGTCGCGTCGGCCCGCGCGGAGGGCGCCAGGGTGCTGGCGGGCGGATGCCGCCCCGATGCTCCCGACCTGGTGAGGGGCTACTTCTACCGGCCCACGGTGTTGGACGGTTGCCACCGCGGCATGCGCGTGGTGCGGGAGGAGACCTTCGGGCCGCTGCTGACCGTCGAGCGGTTCCGCACCGAGCACGAGGCCGTCGAGCTCGGCAACGACACCGGCTACGGTCTCGCGGGCGCGGTCTGGTCCCGCGACCCGGCGCGGGCGCACCGGGTGGCCGCGGCGCTGCGCCACGGCACCGTCTGGATCAACGACTTCGGCCCGTACGTCCCGGGCGCGGAGTGGGGCGGCATGAAGCGCTCCGGAAACGGCCGCGAGCTGGGCCCGACGGGGCTGCACGAGTACCAGGAGCAGAAGCACATCTGGCACAACACGGCCCCGGCGCCTGCGCGGTGGTTCTGAGGGCCTTCGCCCCGGCCCGCAGGACGCACGGCCACCCGCACCGGGGACCACTCGACGCCACGCAGGCGCCGGGCGGGTCACCACTCGGCTCCGGACCCCCATGCCCCACTCGCCCATCCCCGCCGGGCGGCGTGGTCAGACCGCCCGGTGCCGGTAGAACTGCGCCGTCGCCGGCGGCAGGGGGGTGTTGCCGAGGATGATGTCGGCGGCCTTCTCGGCCACCATCATCACCGGCGCGTAGATGTTGCCGTTGGTGACGTAGGGCATCACCGAGGCGTCGACCACCCGCAGCCCGCTGGTGCCGTGCACTCCCATCGTGAGCGGGTCGACGACCGACATCGGGCCGGTCCCCATGGCGGCGGTGCAGCTGGGGTGCAGCGCGGTCTCCGCGTCCCTGGCCACCCAGTCGAGGATCTGCTCGTCGGACTCCACCGCCGGGCCGGGGGAGAGCTCCCCGCCGTCGAACGCCCGCAGTGCGGGCTGCCCGAGGATGTTCCGGGTCACGTGGAGCGCCTCGACCCACTCCCGGCGGTCCTGGTCGGTGGACAGGTAGTTGAACCGCAAAGCAGGGTGCGTGCGCGGGTCCGTGCTGGTGATCATGCAGGTGCCGCGGGCGTCGGAGTACATCGGGCCGATGTGCACCTGGTAGCCGTGTCCGGCCGCCACCTGCGTGCCGTCGTAGCGCACCGCGATCGGCAGGAAGTGGAACATCAGGTTCGGGTAGTCGACGTCGTCGTTGCTGCGGACGAAGCCGCCCGCCTCGAAGTGGTTGGTGGCGCCGGGGCCGCTGCGCAGGAACAGCCACCGTGCCCCGGTCCCGAGCCAGTGCCGTTTGGCCAGGTAGGGCTGCATCGACACCGGCTGAGTGCACGCATGCTGCACGTAGACCTCCAGGTGGTCCTGGAGGTTCTCGCCGACGCCGGGCAGGTCGGCGACCACCGGGATGCCCAACCCGCGGAGCAGCCCGGGCTCTCCCACCCCCGACAGCTGCAGCAGCTGTGGCGTGTTGATCGCCCCGCCGCACAGGACGACCTCGCCCGCGTCCACCCGCCGGACGGGCCTGCCCCAGTGCGAGTAGTCGACGCCGACCGCCCGAGTGCCGTCGAATGCCACGTTCGTCACCAGGGCGCCCGTGCGGACGTCGAGGTTGGGCCGCGACGTCACGGGGTGCAGGTACGCACCGGCCGCGGACAGCCGCCGCCCGCGGTGGACGTTGCGGTCGAACCGGGCGAAGCCCTCCTGGCGGTACCCGTTGACGTCGTCGGTGAGCGGGTAGCCCGCCTCCTTCGCCGCCTGCAGGAAGGCGCCGTACAGCGGGTTGGTGGCCGGCCCGCGCTCGAGGACGAGCGGCCCGCTGTGGCCGCGGAACTCGTCGTCCGCCCCGGCGGCCAGGCAGTTCTCCATGCGGACGAAATAGGGCAGGCAGTGGGCGTAGTCCCAGGTGCCCATCCCGGGATCGGCCGCCCATCGCTCGTAGTCCAGCGGGTTGCCCCGCTGGAAGATCATCCCGTTGATGCTGCTGGAGCCGCCGAGCACCTTCCCCCGGGCGTGTGGGATCCGCCTGCCGCCCATGTGCGGCTCCGGCTCGGACTCGTAGCGCCAGTCGTAGAACCGGCTGCCGCTGGGGAAGGTCAGTGCGGCGGGCATGTGGACGAACACGTCCCACGGGTAGTCGCTGCGGCCCGCCTCCAGCACGAGCACTCGCGTGGCCGGGTCCGCCGACAACCGGTTGGCCAACGCACAGCCGGCCGATCCGCCCCCGACGATGACGACGTCGTACCCATCGCGAGGCATGACGCCCCCGTTCGTCGTAGTGTTGGGCGGCGGGTGCTGCCGCGAAGGTCACTCGTACCGGCCCGATCTCCGGGCGTCAAGCAGGGTCGAACGACATGCTTGTCATCGCCGTCGGGTACACGTTCCTCGTGCCACGCAAGGGTGGGTCGGGCGGGGAGAAGCTGCGCGAGTACCGCGCCAAGCGCGACTTCGCCGTGACCGCAGAGCCCGAGGGTGCCGCCGCCGATGCCGGGGGAGCGCGCTTCGTCGTCCAGCGGCACCGGGCGCGTCGGTTGCACTACGACTTCCGGCTCGAGGTCGACGGAGCGCTGGCGAGCTGGGCGGTGCCCCGCGGCCCGTCGCTCGACCCGGCGGCGCGGCAGCTGGCCGTGCACGTCGAGGACCACCCGGTGGAGTACGCCGACTTCGAGGGCGTGATCCCGCGCGGGCAGTACGGCGGGGGCGATGTGATCGTCTGGGACCGCGGCACGTGGACACCCGCGCACACCGACGACCCGGCCACCGCGATCCGGGACGGGGAGCTGCACTTCGACCTGGCAGGCGAGAAGCTGGCCGGCCGGTTCGCCCTGATCCGGCGCGGCCGCACCGGGAAGGACGAATGGCTGCTCGTCCACAAGAACGACGAGCACGCCCGGCACGGCTGGACCGCGGACGACCACCCGCGTTCGGTGCTCAGCGGCCGCACGAACGACGAGGTCGCGGCCGCCCCCGCCGCGCTGTGGCAGAGCGGCCTGCCGGCTGCGGAGGCCGAGGTCCGGCTGGGTGCGGGTGCGTGGGAGCCGCCGACCGGCGACGAGCTGGCCGCCCTCGACGCGATCCGTCGCAACGACCGATGGTCGGTCGCAGGCCGCGACGTCAAGCTCACCAACCTCGACAAGGTGCTCTTCCCCGGGCGGGACGGCGAGGCACCGGTCACCAAACGCGAGCTGGTGCGCCACTACGCGACCGTCGGCCCGCTGCTGCTGCCCTATCTCGCCGGGCGACCGGTGAACATGCACCGGTTCCCCGAGGGCGTCGGCCGCCCGGGCTTCTGGCAGCAGGAGCTGCCGGCGGGGACGCCGGACTGGGTGAGGCGGTGGCACGACGACCACCCCGGTCCGGGCACGGCGGAGTGGCGCGTCCTCGTCGACGGTGTGCCGACGCTGGCGTGGCTGGCCAATCTCGCCGCCGTCGAGCTGCACCCGTGGACGGGCCGCTTGCCCGAGGTCCGCCGTCCGGCCTGGGCGCTGATCGACATCGACCCCGGGACGAGGACGACGTTCGACCAGGTCCTCGTGCTCGCTCGCCTGTTCCGCACCGCGCTGCGGCATCTCGGCGTCGCGGGCATGCCCAAGGTCACGGGGCAGCGCGGCGTGCAGATCTGGGTGCCGGTGGCGCCCGGCTACACCTACTCCGACACGCGTGGCTGGGTGGAGAAGGTGTCGAAGGCGGTCGGCAGCACGGTGCCCGAGCTGGTCAGCTGGGAGTGGACCAAGGACCGGCGCGGTGGGCGCGCGCGGCTGGACTACACCCAGAACGTGGTCAACAAGACACTGGTCGCGCCGTGGAGCGTCCGGCCGCAGCCAGGGGCGCCGGTGTCGGTACCGATCACCTGGGAGGAGCTCGACGACCCCGACCTGGCACCGGACCGCTGGACCGTCCGGGACGTGCCGGATCGGGTGCACGAGGTGGGCGATCCGCTGGCCCCCCTGATCGGCCGCGCCCAGAAGCTCCCGTCCCTGTAGTACCGCACCGGCGCGTTCTCGCAGTTCAACGCTGTGTGTCTCAACGCTGTGTGTCGACCGATGTCCGAGGCGGGTCTGCATCCGGCCGCAACCCGCTGAGCAGCCCGATCAGTCCGGGCGTGGGGGCCGATGCAATCACGTGGTCGGCAGGGTGCCGTTGCAGTAGTGGTGGCCGTTCTCGCGGTACGGAAGGTGGCCGGCCCGGCTCCGGACCGTCCGTTGCGCCGCCGTGCGTCGGTGCGCACGGCGTGGGCTGTGCTCGGGGCCGTCGCGCCCCGGCGAGTGCCCGCTGATGGCCCACTCACGCCCGAGCACTCGCCGGGTGAGTTTTCTGATCGTGACCTCTGCGCGACCGCACCCGTTTCCGTGCGCACTAGCGTCGGCCTCCTTCCGGGGAAGGAGACGCGAAATGACCTCGTCCGACGCGACCGAGGCCGTCAAGGCACTGTGGTGGCTGGTGTTGATCCGGGGCGTGCTGGCGGTCGTGTTCGGCCTCTACGCCCTGTTCTCGCCCGCGGCCGCGCTGCTGGCCCTCGTGTACGTCTTCGGGTTCTACGCGATCATGGACGGGGTGACGGCGATCGCCGTCGGCTTCCGGTACCGCAGCACCTCGCACTGGGGCTGGCATGTCGTGCAGGGCGTGGTGTCACTGATCGCGGGCCTGATCGCGCTGTTCTGGCCCGGCCCGACGCTGCTCGCGCTCGTGTTCATCATCGCGGTCTGGAGCATCGTGCTCGGGGTGACGGAGATCATCGAGGCATTCCAGGCGCGGCGGCTCGGCTCGTCGTCGTGGGGGTGGCTGCTGGTCGGCGGGATCGTCGGCATCCTCTTCGGCATCGTGCTGTTCTCCTCGCCCGGGGCGGGCGCGCTCGCGCTGCTGTGGGTGATCGGGCTGTTCGCGCTGGTGTTCGGTGTGGTGCAGGTCGTGTGGTCGTTCCGGCTGCGTCGGGCGGCGAAGGAGCTCGTGGACTGACCGCGGGAAGCCGCGACGGGCGGCCGGGGTTGCTCGGGGGGTGGCTCATCCCCTCGACAACCCGTTGTGGTCGGCGCTGACCGGCCCGCAGGCCCACCTCGCCGTCCGGAACGGGCGCTCCGCGCGGTATCCGGCGGACGTCTCGCCGTTCGCCGCCGTCGCGGACGGCTCGCAAGGTGCCTGGAACGACCTCGCACTGCTGGCCGGGGAGGGCGGCACCGTGGGCGTGGCAGCGGCCCACCGGGAGCCGCCGTCCGGCTGGGAGCTGGTCGAGGCGACCCCCGGGGTGCAGATGGACGGGTCCGGGCTCGACGTCGGCACCGACCAGGAGGCGGTCCGGCTGGGGCCCGCGGACGTCCCCGAGATGCTCGACCTCGTCGCCCGGACGCGGCCGGGCCCGTTCCTCCCGCGCACCATCGTTCTCGGCACCTACCTCGGCATCCGCCGTGGTGGGTTGCTGGTGGGAATGGCGGGGGAGCGCATGCGCCCGCCGGGCTGGGGGGAGATCAGCGCGGTGTGCACCGACCCGGCGCATCGCGGGCAGGGGCTGGCGGGCCGGTTGGTGCGGGCGGTCGGCGCGGTGATCCGGGAGCGCGGCGACGTGCCGTTCCTGCACGCGGCGGCCTCGAACGGCACCGGGATACGGCTCTACGAGCACCTCGGCTTCACCCTCCGCCGAAAGCTCCTCTTCGGCGCGCTGCGGGTGGTGGCACCGTATCCCGCCCGTGCCGCGTCGTCGGATCCCGCCGCCCGTGCTGCGTCGTCGGCGCGGTAGGCGGGTGCTCGGGGTTGCAGCGGGCGGTAGGCGGGTGCTCGGGGTTGCAGTAGGCGGTAGGCGGGTGCCCGGGGGTTGCAGCAAGGTGGCCCTGCTCCAATCGGATTGCAGCATGGCCACCATGCTGCAAACCCCCGAGCCGCCGGACGAGCCGCAGCCCCCAGTCCACCGCCGCGCTGACCGGCTCACCGAGCGCCTGGATCGAACGTCGGGATCGATGTGGTGGCCCTCAGGCCGCTTGCTGCTCGACCGCGATCGGCATCGCGCTGTCCGCGACGACGGGGGTCGCGGGCCGGTCAGGCCCGATCCGACGGCGTGCGATCAGGCGGCCGACCGTCGTACCGACCGCTCCGAGGACGGCCAGCGCCGCGCCGGTCGCCGCGATCGAGCCCGCGGCGGCGGTGGGTTCGAGCAGCACGAGCAGGAACGCCAGCGGCGGCCACCACAGCAGCGCGCGCAGGGGAGCGGGGACGGTCCAGTCGTGTGGCTCCGAGACCATGCCTCTCTGCTACCCACCCCGGGTGGCTCTCACTCGGCTTGGGGACGACCTGCCGGTGACGTCCCGGTGACGACAGCGACGTCGGGCGCCGACCCGACGCGGGGCCCGTCGGCCAGCACGAGGCGGGCGGCCTCGTGCACCGTGCCCGACGACCGCGGCTGCAGGAACGTGACCTCGACGTGTTGTCCGTCCAGATCCAGCATGGCGACGGTGTTGCCGAACAGCGGGCCCGCGAGCCGGTGCCAGGTCACCTCGAGCGGCGGTACTCCGGCCCGGCCCGCCCACCAGCGGGTCGCCCGCGCGATCGTGCGCGACCAGCCGAGGCGGAACCCGGGCCGGATGAACCAGTCGACGACGTTGTGCACCGGCGAGCAGGTGAGCTGGTGGACGGCAGCGGCACCCCGGCCAGGGGCGTCGTCGGGGCCCGGCAGGTCGACCTGGGCGGCGTAGCTGTGGTGGACGTCGCCGGAGAGGACGCTGATGCTGACCGGCGCGTCCGGCCCGGTCGCGGCCGCCGTGACCATCTGCGTGAGCCGGTCGAACGACGAGCGGAACGCCGCCCAGTGCTCCAGGTCGCCGCCCTGCCGGATCGTCTCCCCGAGCCGGCCCCGCCACCCCGGCCTGGCCGCTGCGAGCTGGTTGATGCTCTGCAGGTCGCCGATCGCGTGCGGCAACAGCCACGGCAGGGACGTGCCGAGCACCAGATGCTCGACGCCCCCGGCCGACCGGTCGCTCACCTGCTCCTCGAGCCACCGGAACTCGGTCTCGCCGACCATGAGGCGCACGCCGCCGTCCAGGATCCGGCCGTTCCGGGAGTCGATCATCACGAACCGGCTGGTGCCGAGGTCCCAGCGGAAGCTGAAGCGCACCCCCTTGGTCCCGTCGGTCTCGGCGTCGGCCCGGTCGGCGAGCGCGACCAGCAGCGGCCAGGTGTCACCCTCGGCTGCCAGGACCTCCCGGTAGTCCGGGTCGGCCGCCAGCTCCTCCGCCGGAAGGTTGCCCAGGTGCTGGTAGACCCAGTACGACGCCAGCGCGGACCGGATCCGCTCCCGCCACCACGGCTTCTCCGCCATCTGCCTGCGCCACACCTCGGAGGTGTTCCAGTCGTCGCGCACGTCGTGATCGTCGAAGATCATTGCGACCGGTACGCAGGACAGCAGCCAGCGCACCTCGGGGTCGCTCCACGAGTCGTGGTAGAGCCCGACGTACTCGTCGAATCCGACGATCTCGTCGTCCGGCCAGTTGGTGTGCCGATCACGTCGCCCCGCGATGCGGCGGCGGTTCTGGGGCGTCAGCTCGTCCGCGTAGACCTGATCGCCGAGTAGGAGCAGCGCGTCGGGCCACTCCTCCCGAGGCCGCCGCGCGGTCTGTGCGGCGAAGGCGTCGAGCGCGTCGATGCCGAGGCGGGTCGCGAGCTTGGGGCTGACGACCTTCGCGTGGCGGCACGAGCCGAAGACGATCCGGTGCCGTCGCGCGGACAGGGGGCCGCGGGTCCGCACCGTGCTCGGCGGGAGCGGGGAGCTGGGTGGGGGCCACACCACGTCGCCGTCGACCGCGACCTCGTAGGGATAGGTGGTGTCGGGCTCGAGGCCCGTGACTGCGACGAGCGCGTAGTGGTGCCCCGCGACCTTGAACGTGTGGGCGGAGGAGCCCAGCACGGACACGGTCGCAGGTCGATCCGGTTGCACCCACACGACTGCGGTCGTGTCGCCCACGTGGCGCAGGACCGGCCCGAGGACCAGGGACATCCGCTCAGGGTAGTGATCCCCTCCGGGCTTCGCTGCGGCGTCGGTCCACCCGGTGTGATCAGGCGGCGCCGGGCTTGCGGTCGGCGTGCTCCAGGGCGAGCAACCCCGCCCCGATCATGCCGGCTTCGCTGCCGAAGGTGGCCGGTAGCACCGGCGGGACGCCGCGGGGTTCCGCTGCGTAGGCGAACTCCCCGGCGGCCGCACGGACCGGGGAGAGGAGCAGGTCGCCGGTGCGGATCACACCCCCGCCGATGACCACCGCCTCCAGCTCGAAGATGGTGGCCAGCGAGGCGATCCCGATGCCGAGCCAGCGGCCGAGGCGGGTGAAGATGTCCAGCGCCGTCGGGTCGTCCTGTTGGGCCGCGGACGTCACCGTCTGCCCGGTGACGACGCCCTCGGCGCGTCCGATCCGGGCGATCAGGCCGTCCGGGTTCGCGGCGGCGGCCTCGCGCCCCATCCGCGTCAGGGCGCTGCCCGAGGCCACGGCCTCCAGGCAGCCGTGGTTCCCGCAGCCGCACCGCGGCCCGAGCGGGTCCACGATCATGTGTCCGAGCTCGGCGCCCATGCCCGTCGGACCGCGGTAGATCTCACCGTCCAGGACGAGGCCGCCGCCGATTCCGGTGCCCACGGTGATGAACAGCATCTGGCGGTAGGTCGTGGCGCCCAGGCTGGCCTCGGCGTAGCCGGCCACGTTCGCGTCGTTGTCGACGACCGCGGGCAGGCCCGTCTCGCGCTCCAGCTCGTCGCGGATCGCCCAGTCGCGGTAGGCGTTGTTCGGTGCCCACAGCATCCGGCCCTCCGGCCACCGGACGATGCCGGCCGCGCCCACCCCGATGGCCGCGATGTCGCGGCCCGCCCGCAGCCGCGAGACGAGGTCCAGCAGGATGACCGCGATGACGACGGCCCCCGACCTCGGTGGGGTGGGGGCCTGCAGCTCGGCGTGCACCCGGCCGGAGCGGTCGATCACCCCACCAGCGATCTTGGTCCCGCCGATGTCGAGACCGATGGCCAACTGTGCGTCCGTGCTCACGCTTGCATGATGCCTATCCCATGCGTTTGCCACCACCGCCGACCGGGAACCGCACGACATGCTCCTTCGCCGAGTGGCGCGGCCTATGCTGGCCGTCATCTTCATCCAGGGTGGTATCGCCGCCCTGAAGTCCCCGCAGGGCCACGTCCAGGCGGTGAGGCCCGTTCTCGACGCCGTCACACCCGAGCTCGAGAAGGCAACCGATGCTGCGGCCCCGACGCTTGCCAAGGCAGCCGACGTTGCGCCCGTCGACTTTCCGCGAACAACCACCGACTGGCTGGACGACGAGACCCTCGTCAAGATCGACGGCGGGGTCAAGGTCGTCGCGGGCACGATGCTGGCCCTGGGCAAGTTCCCCCGGCTGGCCTCGACGGCGCTCGCCGCGTCCCTGATCCCGACGACGCTGGCCGGGCATCGCTTCTGGGAGGAG
>JAEUJO010000057.1 GCA_016794615.1 Pseudonocardia sp.
GGTGACAGCAGAGGGCTGCGGGACCTGCGCCATCGCGAACGGGTCGGCGGTGCCGTTGGCGGCGAACGCGGCCCCGGGACCGTACGGCCCGGCGCCGACGGTACCCATGCCGTAGGCGCCGGCGCCGTATGCACCCGCGCCATATGCACCCGCGCCATATGCACCGGCACCATATGCACCGGCACCGTAGGGTCCGGCACCGTAGGCACCCGCGCCGTAGCCACCCGCGCCGGGAAAGGTCGACGGGACCGGCACGCCCGCCTGCAGCGGTTCGTCGAGGTACTTGAGGTACGCGCCGCTGGTGTAGGTGCTCCAGGGGCGGAGGTTCGCGCCGTCGTTGGAGATCTTCAGGGCCGCCTTGACCTGCTCGGCAGGGTTGTTGAGCAGGCGCTGGATGTCGCGGTCACTGCCCGTCCCCGTCTCCGCCTTGAGCGTGCGGACCTGGAACAGGCCGACCGACGGTCCCCACGTCCGGTTCTCCAGTGCGACGTCACCGATCGCGCCCGGGTTGCGGGCCGACTCGGCCTGCGCGATGGCGGTCATGAGCCGGGCCTTGTCCGGGCTGAACCCGCCCTGCAGGAGCAGGGTGTAGATCTGCGACGGGCTGAGCGTGGCCACCGTGCCCCCTCAGTGAGCCAGGCCCGCGAGGGCGGCCCCACCTGGCGCGCCCGAGCTCAGCGGGTCCGCGCCTGCCGCCAGTGCGTCGGACCCGACGCCCCCTGTGCCCAGACCTCCGGCACCCGAGCCCATCCCCCCGGGACCGAGCGCCGCACCGCCGGGGACACCGGTCTGGGCAGCGGGCTCCAGGGTGCCCGCAGCCGACTCGAACCCGTCGGTCAGGCCCTGGACACGGACCACGTTGCCGCCGAGCCCGTTCGTGAAGCCCTGGACGATCGTGCCGCCGGCGACGGCATGGATCGGGGTGCCTTCGGGTGCGAAGATGTCGATGCCCTCGTGCTTGCGTCCACCGGACCGCGCGGCGCCGAAGGTGTCCGTGAGCCGCGCGACCGGGATGGGCCGGATCAGCGCAGCGCCCGCCCCGACCCCGCGGAACACCGGGGCGGGCGCGGTCGCTACCGGATAGGCCACGTCCCCAGAGTACGACTCGGGGCGCTGCTAGATGAATCCCTCGCGGACGGCGAAGGCGACCGCGTGCGCCCGGTTGCGCAACTGCAGCCGAGTCGTGACGTCGTGCAGCACACTCTTGATCGTCCGCTCGCTGAACGCCAGCTGCCGCGCGATCTCGCCGGTGTCGAGGCCCTCGGCCACCAGCCGGAGCACCTCGACCTCGCGGTCGCTCAGCCCGGAGAACTGCAAGCCCCGCGGGGCCAGGACCTGCCGCTGCAGCCGACCCACCTGACCGAGCAGCCCGGCGAGCAGGTCCGCGGGCATCTCCGCGCCGCCGTCCCGCGCCTTGAGGATCACCGACACCAGCCGCTCCGGGGTCACCTCCGAGCGGCGGACCAGCGCCGACACGCCCGCCTCCGCCGCGGTGACGACCGCCTTGTCGTCGAGGGCGGCGGCGATCAGCACGGTGCGCGGGACGCTGCCGCGGCGGACGGCGCGCAGCACCCGCAGCACCTCCTCGTCGACGCACTCGGTGACGACGACGGCGACCTCGGCCCGGTCCAGCTCCTCGGCGTCGACGAGCTGGACCTCGGGACGCGGCCGCAGCTGGCTCGCCACACCCGCCTGCGAGATCGGATCGTTCGCGTAGATGAAGACCGTCGCCCGCTGCGTCACCCCGGGGAGTACCCCGCTGCGCTGTGCCCCTGCCCGATCAGCCCGATCCACCGTCATGGCCATCCGCCCCTCCACACGCACGGCCCGGCCGGCCGCCGCCTGCCGGCGAGTGTCCACAAGGCTCTTGGCGGGGGCTTCACGCCTGCTCAACGGGCGCTCAACGGGCCGCGACCTCCGCCCGGGGGGCGTCCGCGCGTTCGTCGGATAGTAGGCGATCGGCGCGCCGCCCGCTGGTGACGCGGCCTACTCGCCCGGGGGATTCGGGCCGACGGCGGTGAGGTCCAGTGCGTAGACCGTCACCGATCCCGAGCGGAACGCGACGGTGATCCCGGGCAGGCCGTCGAGGTCGCGCAGGCCGGGGGCCAACCGGAAGCCGCCCGTGCCCGCCCAGTTCTCGGGCGACCCGGCCGAGCCGATCGTGGGGGTGTCGGTGTCGACGTACACCCACCGCACGTCGAGGTCGGCGAGCTGGCGGCGGACCGCGGGGTCCGTCGGGTAGGTGTTGAACGACTGCAGCAGCCGGTAGGTGTACGGGACTCCGGTGAGGCCGAGCGTGTAGATGTTGACGACCGGGATGCCGCGCTCCACGTAGAGGTAGGTCGAGCCGTCGTTCGGCGAGTTGAAGACCCGCTCGCCCGGCCGGATGTGCGCGGCGAGCCAGGCGATCGCGGCGTCGTCGTCGGGCCCGATCCGGACGAACTCGGGCGTGCGGTAGCGGGTCGCGACCGAGAGCTCGACGATCCGGGCGTACCTGACCGCCGGCCCCGCCGCGTAGCCGACGAACGCCACCGCGACGAGTCCGAGCGCCGTCAATGACGCGCGCAGCGGCACGCGGCGGCGGGCGAGCACGGCGACCCGGTCGGCGACCAGCACGACACCGAGCCCGGCGAGCACCGGCGCGAGCAGGTAGACGTGCGACCAGGTGCGCAGCATGGCGTGGTAGAAGAACCGGGTCACCAGGGCGTCGACGCCGGCACCTGGACTGAGCCACGCACCGATGACGATCCCGCTCCACACCGCGAAGGCCGCGACCGGACCGATCCCGCGCCGCAGCGCGACGACCGCACCGATCCCGACGAGCACCAGCAACAGCACCCAGATCTGGGAGCGCGTCTGGTCCGGGTCGATCCCCCCGGAGTACGGGAAGCCGAGCGTCTCGCCGAGTGCCTGGTAGAAGGGCACGGGCCTGGTGTCCGGCGGCCAGTTCGCGGTGCGCGCCGACTGGCTGAGTCCGGGTACCACCACGGGGACGAGCAGCACCACCGCGACCCCGGCGGCGACGGCCAGACCCGGGACGGCCCGGCGCAGCTCGGTGCGCCCCCGCCGGGCGACCAGCATCCCGGCCCACCACGCGGCCGTCGTCACGGCGATGGACACGGCCGCGCTCGGATGGCACCAGACGGTTCCGGCGATGCTCGCGCCCACCCCCGCGCCGGCCCGCACCGGGAGGGCGCGGGGGTTTCCAGCAAGGTGGGGGTTTCCAGCAAGGTGGCCTTGCTGCAACCGGATTGGAGCAGGGCCACCTTGCTGGAATCGGCCGGCGGCCGATCCCACGCCCACCCACGCACCACCTGCCCGGCAGCCCAGCGTCAGCACACCCGCCACCGCGGCGGGCACCAGCGACAGCGACACGGCGTTGGCGAGGATGCCGCCGTCGTGCATGAGGACCGGAGCCGGCCGGTACAGCCCGGCCATCACCAGCGACGCGACCCCACCGACGAGCATCGCGCTGCCCCGGCCCAGCGCCAGCTGCCGCGCGGCGACCGTCCCCAGCGCCGCCGCACCGGTGCATCCGGCGACGGCGAGCAGCACGACCGTCTGCGCATTGAGCGCGGGCACCGCCGCACCGCCGGTCAGGCCCGCGGTCGCGGCGGCGAGCAGGTGCACCCCGGACGGGTAGAACCAGGTCGGCGTCCCGGTCAGCAGGTCGACGGGGGCGAGCTGCCACGGTGCCCCGCGCCCCGTGCGCGTGATGTACGAGGTCTGCAGGACATGCATGATCATGTCGTGTTCCTGCGGGCGCGTGGCGAGCGGGCCGATGCCGACGAGCCAGGCCCACGCGGCGTACGCGGCCCCGACCGCGACCATCGCGGAGCCGACGACGAGCGGCGCCCGCGCACCGGGAGGCACAAGGCGCCGTCCTCGGCCGCACAGCCCGCCTTCCTGCACCTCGTCACGCCGTCCACGCGCCCCCCGGAGGGCGACGGCCGCGGCGCCGATCGCGACCGTGCCGACCAGGAGCGCGACCGGTCCGAACGGCAGGCCGACCGGCGCCACCAGCACGGCGACGACCCCCGCGACCGTTACCGACGCCGCAGGCGCCAGCGCGACCATGACCAGTCCGGGCGGCACGGACAGCGCCGCGAGCAGCACCAATCCCGGCAGGTAGGCGACCACGACCGCGATGGCGAGAACCGCCGCATCGGGCAGGGCAGCGACGCTCACCGTCAGCGGTCGCCGATCTGCGTCAGGCTCAGCGTGAAGCTCACCGTGATGATCGAGGACCCGGTGACGGCGAGCACCGAGCCGACGATCGGCAGGCGCAGCGATTGCGCGACGTCGAGGGGCCCGAACCCGGCCGCGCCCCACGTCGTCAGCGCTACCACGAAACATGCGGCGCCGACGAGCAGGAACAGACCGCCGAGCACCAGGCCGCGTTCGAGCGACATCCGCATGAGTACCCGGAGCAGTCGCTGCGACTGCGCCAGCAACCCGAGGTGCGCCGCGTACGACCGCGTGATCACCGCCAGCCCGAGCCCCTGCACGCCGAGGACGAAGATCGTGGCGAAGGCGAGCATGCTGTGGACGTCGAACACGACGCGCCCGACCGACCGCGGCCCGACCAGCAACCATGCCAACCCGGCCAGGCCGACCCCCTGGAACAGCAAGGACGGGTAGAGCAGGAGCCAACGCGGGCTGAACGCGAGCAGGAAACGCAGGTGGCGCCATCCGTCGCGCCACGTACGCAGGTGCGGGGCGCGCGACCGGCCGTCGGGGCGGAGCACCGTCGGCACCTCGCGGATGCGCAGCTCCGCCAGCGACGCCCGGACCACGAGTTCGCTGGCGAACTCCATGCCGGACGTGACCAGCCCGAGCTCCAGCACCCGGTCCCGGCGGAAGGCCCGGATGCCACAGTGGAAGTCGCCGACCGGGATGTGGAAGAACAGCCGGCCGAGCATGGACAGCGCGGGGTTGCCGACGTAGCGATGCAGGAACGGCATCGCACCCGGCTCGATCCGCCCCTGGAACCGGTTGCCCATCACCAGGTCAGCACCGCCGCGCAGCTCGCGGAGGAAGCCGCCGAGGTCGTCGAGGGCGTAGCTGTCGTCGGCGTCGGCCATGAGTACGTACCCGCCGCGCGACGCCCGGATGCCGGCGATCAGCGCGGCCCCGTATCCCCGCCGCGGGACGTCGACGACGACCGCGCCCTCGTCCCGCGCGATGTCCTGGGACCCGTCGGTCGACCCGTTGTCGGCGACCACCACCTCACCGACCACACCGAGCGTCGCGAAGGAGCGCGTCGCCTTGCGAATGCAGGTAGCGAGGGTCTCGGCCTCGTCGAGGCAGGGCAGGACGACGGACAGCTCGACGACCGCCGGATCCGACGGCGCGGGTGCGGAGCTCGCGGTCGGCGGAGCGGCGGACGACGCG
>JAEUJO010000089.1 GCA_016794615.1 Pseudonocardia sp.
CTAGTGTGAAGATCCGTGGGCTTCGGACCGGGGGGGCGGGGCATCCTGCCCCGACTCGACCGGCAGACGGTTCGCGCCCACCTCGTCGACGTCAACGACGGTGTGATCGCGACCGCCGGCGTGGTCGAGGGTCTCCTCGCGGCGGGTGCCTCGGTCATCACGATCGTGGTGGCTGCGCTCGGCGCGATGGTCGGTGGCGGCGTGGCGCTGGGCGGGATGAAGTACGCCGAAGCCGCGGACGAGCGGGACGCCGAGCTCGCGGTCCTCGCCGAGGAGCGGCGTCTGCACGAGCTGCAGCCCGAGGAGGAACTGGCGGAGCTGGCCACCCTGTACGAGGACAAGGGCCTCTCACCCGATCTGGCCCGCCGGGTCGCGGAGGAGCTCAGCACGAAGGACGCGCTGCTGCACCACGCGGAGGTCGAGTACGGCATCACCCTCAGCGACGACTCGCCGACCCCCGTCGGTACCGCGGTGCTCGCCGGGCTGGGCTTCATGGTCGGTGCGGCCGTCCCGCTCACGGTGAGCGCGCTGGCCCCCGCGACCTGGCGGATACCGCTCACCGTCCTCACCGTCGCCGCCGTCCTGGGCCTGACCGCGACGCTGGTCGCCCGGCTCGGCGGCATGCGCGTCCGGCGGACGGTGCTGCGGACGGTCGCGATCGGACTCCTGACGATGCTGCTCACCCTTGTCGGGGGCTCGCTGTTCGGTCTCTAGTGCCCCGTCCAGCAACGTTCACCCGGTTCTCGGCGGCCCAACCGCCCGCCGGCTGCGTTGTCGGAAGGCCCGAGTACGCCCGGTACGAGAGCCTTCCTCCGCCTTGCCGGACGAACGCCTGGATCCACCGACAACCCGACCAACGTCACTGGACGGGGCACTAGCGGGACTCAGCCGTGGGCCGGCACGTCCCCGATCGGACCGGCGGCGTCCGGGTCCGGAGGCGACCGGTGCTCCGCTCGCGGCGGGCCGGCCGCGGGGCGGCGGTCAGCGGGCCGGTCGGCAGACGACCTCGCCGTGCGGGACGAGGAACCAGCCGTCGTCGTCGGCCGCCCACTCACACCAGGCTCGGGAGATGCCCTCCAGTTGGGTCTGATCGGCGTGGCCTCCGGCCACTGCCTGCCGGGTGATCGCCGACCGGAGGATGCGGTCGGCCCACATGCCGCCCCACCACTGCCGGTCGGCCGGGGTCGCATAGCACCACACCGACGCGGTCGCGACGACGTCGGCGGCGCCCGCCGCACGGGCCCACGACAGCAGGCGACGGCCGGCGTCGGGTTCGGCGCCGTTGCCGTGCGCCACCCCGCGGTAGACCTCCAGCCAGTGGTCCAGCCGGGGGTCCGCCGGGTACCAGACCATGGCGGCGTAGTCGGCGTCGCGGACGGCGACGACGCCGTCGGGCCGGCACACGCGCAGCATCTCCCGCAGTGCCGCGACCGGGTCCGTGAGGTGCTGCAGCACCTGGTGGGCGTGCACGACGTCGTAGGAGCCGTCGGGGTCGTCGAGGGCGTAGACGTCGCCGAGCGCGAACTCCACGTCGGCGCGGCCCGCGGCATGGGCCCGGGCGTGCTCCAGTGGCTCGGGCACCGGCTCGATCCCCTTCACCCGGCCGGGAGCGACCCGTTCGGCGATGTCGACGGTGATCGTCCCGGGCCCGCAGCCGACGTCGAGCACGTCCGTCCCGGGTCGCAGGAAGGGCGCGACGTGGGCGGCCGAGTTGGCGACCGTCCGGACCGTGTGGGAGCGCAGGACGCTGGCGGCATGCCCGTGGGTGTAGGTCTCGCGGTCGGCGCGCATCGTCCGATGCTCGACCTGCCATCCCACCTGGTGCAACGCTAATCTCGCCATATGGGAACCAGGTGCTGTCGCGTACCGTGCCGGTCCGGCGCACCTGCTGAGCGGGGTGCGACGGTCCGACCAGCTGTGACGCCGCGGGCGGCGTGCGTCGTCAGGCTCCGGAGTGTCCGGATCTTGCCTTATGTAACACTCGATGCCATGGCCACCGACGCTGCGCCCACCGAGGTCGCCGCACCGCGGGTCGTCGACCGGGACGTCCCGCGTCCCGCTGCGCCCACCCGGCCGGCCGCCGCGCCACCGCGGCCGGGACCGCGCCGTTCCGTGCCGGACCGGGGCTGGGGCGTCCCGCTCGCCGTGCTGATCGTCGGCATGTTCATGTCGGTGCTCGACATCAGCATCATCAACGTGGCGATCCCCACCATGCAGCGCGAGTTCGCGGCGACCACGGAGCAGATCCAGTGGGTCGAGAACGCCTACTCGCTGGCACTGGGCGTGGTCGTGCCCGTCAGCGCCTGGCTGGCGGCGCGGTTCGGGCCGGGGCGGGTCTACATCCTGTCGCTGCTCGGCTTCGCCGCAGGCTCCGCGCTGTGCGGGCTGGCCTGGGACCTCAACAGCATCGTCGCCTTCCGGGTGTTGCAGGCCCTGCCGGGCGGCGTGCTGCCGGTGGTGTCGCTGACCATCCTCTACCGGATGGTCCCCCCGTACCGCATCGGCGCGGCGATGGGCATGTACGGGCTGGGCATCATCGTGGCCCCGGCCGTCGGCCCGACGCTGGGCGGTTACCTGGTGGAGTACGTCGACTGGCGGTTGATCTTCTTCATCAACGTGCCGGTCGGCATCCTCGGCACGGTCGCGGCGGTCCTCCTCCTGCCGAGGTTCGGGCCGACGCCGGTGGGTCGCTTCGACCTGCTCGGCTTCCTGTGCGTGGCCACCGGGCTGGTCTGCCTGCTGCTCGCGTTGACCGAGGGCCAGCAGTGGGGCTGGACGTCGTACACGATCATGATCCTGCTGACGGTCGGTGTGCTCGGCCTCGCACTGTTCGTCGTGGTCGAGCTGGAGGTCGACGCACCGCTGCTGAACGTCCGCGTCTTCACGCACTGGCCGTTCACCAACTCGCTGCTGCTGGTGTCGGTGCTGTCCGTCGGCCTGTTCGCCGTGTTGTTCTACATCCCGCTCCTGCTGCAGCAGGCCCGCGGGCTCGGTGCGTTCGACACCGGCTTGCTCCTGCTGCCGCAGGCCCTGGTGATGGCCGTGATCATGCCGGCGGCCGGGCTCCTCTACGACCGGATCGGCCCGCGGTGGCCGGCGGTCATCGGGCTGGCATTGGTCGCGCTGGGCACCTACCTGCTCACCGATGTGAACCTCGAGAGCAGCACCTCGCACGTCGTCTGGGTGTTGGTGCTGAGGGCCGTCGGGATGGGCCTGGCGATGATGCCGATCATGACCGGCGGGCTGTCCTCGGTGCCGGCGAACGAGGTCGACGGCGCGAGCGCGTTCAACAACGTCGTGCAGCGGACGTCGTCTGCACTGGGGTTGGCCGGATTGACCTCGCTCGTGACCTACTCCCGCGAGCAGTTCGCCCTGGACCGCGGGCTGATGGTCGCCCCGGACACGCCGATGCCCGTGCTCGCGCCCGGGCCGACCGGCGAGATGGCCGGCATGTACGCGGTCTACCAGCAGATCCAGACGCTGGCGTTCGTCGATGCGATGCACTCGCTCTTCATCGTCACCGCGATCATCACCGCCGCCGGGATCCCGCTGGCGCTGATGCTCCGGTCCGGCCCGAGCACCCCGGCGGCAGGCGGTGCGGTGGTCGCCGCGCACTGAGGTGTCCTTCCTCCACGACCGCGAGTTGCCGTGGTTGTGCCCGGCGGCAACCGCGACCGGGCGGCGGGCCGAGGTGCCGGCGATCTCGGTGGCGACGGTCCGTCCGGGGCGGCTGCTCGCGGTGCGGACGCTGTGGGATCGCCCGACGCCGCTCACCGGGCCCGGACTGCCCGCGGACGCGGTGCACCCGGCGGCGGTGTCGCTGTCCGGGGGAGGGAGCACGCGGCTGGTGGTGAGCGGGACGCGGTCGGAATCGTCGGTGGCGCGTGCGACCATGCCCGGTGTGGGGGGTCCGCGGGCGTGGCTGGCGCAGCGGGACCCGGGGCTGGTCGTCGTGCGGCGGGCCGCCCGGGTCACGCTGGTGGCCTGTGGCGGCTTCCTCGTGTCACGCTACGCGCTGGACAACGTGGTCATGGCGCCGTACGCGCTGTTCGGCGCGGTCGCACTCGGGATGCTCTCGCAGATCCCCGGCAGCCCGGCAGAGCGCGCACGCACCCTGCTCGCGGTGCTGCCGGTCGGCTGGCTGCTGGTCACCCTCGGCACGCTGCTGTCGGTGAGCACCGCGGCCGCGACGGCCGGGATGTTCGTGCTCGGCTTCGTCGTCAGCTTCGTCGGGGTGGGCGGTCCGCGGCTCGTCGGGCTGGCCGCAGGGGCGCAGTTGCTCTACATCCTGCCGTGCTTCCCGCCGTACGACCCGGGGTCGCTGGGCTGGCGGCTGGCCGGGGTGACGCTGGCCGTGCTGCTGCTCGCGGGAGCCGAGCTGGTGCTGTGGCCGGATCCGACGCCGGAGCCGTACACCGCGAAGCTGGGCAGGGCCGTCGACGCGCTCGCCGGCTGCCTGACGGCGCTCGCGGACGGCTGGACGGGCCGGGCGGGTGCGGGGGACCGGCTCACCGCGCTGCTGCCGGACGCCCGCGAGGCCGCCGACGCGCTGCGGCCGTCGCGGTCGCCGCCGATGGAGCGGCCCGCTTCGGCGGGGCGCCGTGACCGGGCGCTGATGATCGCGGCAGGGACGGCCCGGCTCCTGCTGGGCCGCGCCGTCGACCTGCACGACGCCGACGCCCATCGCGCGACCGGCCTGCCCGCCGCGGCCGCCCTCCTGCGCCAGGCGGCGTCGTGCGCGGACGCGGCGGCGACGTGGCTGCGATCCGAGGGCCGCGACGGCGCCGCGGTGCCCGACACGGAGCGCGTCGCCGCCGCGCTCACCGCGTTCCGCGCCGACCGGGCCGCCACGCCGCCGGACGGCGTGCCCCCGGAGCGGCTGCGGCTGAACTCGCTCGCGCTGAGCCTCGGGGAGTGGACCACGTCCCTCGTCGCGGCGGTGCGGGTGGTCGCGGGCGCGCCGGTGGGGGCCTCGAGCCCGCCCGGGGCGCTGTGGTTCGCCCACCTGTCCACCCCGCGGCTGTGGTGGCAGCGCCTGCGCGAGCACCTGACGCCGCGGTCGGTGTACTTCCAGGGCGCGTTGCGGCTGGCTGGGGCGCTCGCGGTAGCTCGCCTGCTCGCGGGCGTGCTCGACCTGTCGCACGGGTTCTGGGTGTTGCTGACCGTTCTCACGCTGCTGCGCGCCTCGGCGGCCGAGACCCGGGCACTGCTGTGGCCCGCGCTGGTCGGCACGGTGATCGGCTCGATCGCTGCCGCCGCGCTCCTGGTCGTCAGCATCCCGCCCACCGCGTTCGCACTGGCCCTCCCGCTGGTCATGCTGGTCGGGTTCGCCGCAGGCCCGCTGCTGGGCCTCGGATGGGCGCAGGCGCTGTTCACCCTCGTCATCGCGCTCGTCTTCGCCCAGGTATCGCCGGTCGACTGGCATCTGGCCGAGGCGCGCGTGGTGGACGTCGCCGTCGGGGCGGCGATCGGCCTGGCCACCGGGCTGCTCGCGTGGCCGCGTGGCGGCTCCGGTGAGCTGCACCGGGCCGCCGGGAGCTACCTCGCGGCCGCCGGCCGGATCGTCCGGGACACCGTCGACCTCCTCACCCACGGCGCGGGCCCCGGTCCTGCCCTGCCGGAGGCCCGCGACGCCGGCGAGCTCGCCTCGGCCTCGTGGGCGCTCTACCAGACCGAGCATCACCCCAGGCCGTCCGTCGACTGGCAGGCGACCCTGCTCGCCGGGCACCACGCCGTCCGAGGGGCGGAGTGGCTGCTGCGCCAGGGCAGCTCGGGGTCGACCTGCGGCCCGACATGCCGTGCGCGCGACGTGCCGGCGCCGGACTGCTCGGGTCGGTGCCTCGCCGGGCGCCTCCTGCCCTGCGTCCAGCCGCTGTCCGTCGAAGCGGACGACGTCGCCACCCGCTACGAACGGGTCGCGGACGCGCTGCTGCGCCGGGACCACGCCGTGCTGGGCGCCGCCCCGTCCGAGCCGCCGCGTGGCGACTGGCCCACGAACCTCGGCACGGATCTCTACCATCTCGCCGACCTGCACGTCTGGCTCGACGGGCTCCGCGACGACCTCGGCCGCATCCGCGCCGACGCGCCGGGCCTGCCGAGCGGACCGGCCCGGCGCCGGCGGGCGGCGCCCGCGCCGTAACCGCCGCTCACAGCCCGAGCTGCGTCCGCAGCGCCGCCACGAGCGCGGCGCGGTTGGAGGCCGCGAGCTTCTGGCGCATGCGCGCGACGTGCTGCTCCACGGTCTTCGGTGAGATGTAGAGCCGGGCGCCGATCTCCTTCTGGGTCAGCCCGTCGACCACGAGCGCGCCCACCTCCCGCTCCCGCTCCGAGAGCAGACCCGACGCCCGGCCGGAACCGTCGGTCCCCGGGAGCATGCCGCGGCCCGCCCCGAGCAGCCGCCGGGTGGCGGCGGGGTCGGTGGCGCGCTGCGCGGCTGCCCGGCACAGGTCCGCGGCCTCGCCGCGCAGGCCGGCATCGGCCAGCCGGGCGGCCGCGGCGTCCACCGTCGCCGGGCACACTCGACCGGCGAGCACCGCGGCCCAGGCCGCGGCCGCGTCGGCCCGCCCCCGCAGCCGCGGGTGGTCGGCCGCCAGCGTGTCGAGCTCGGCCGCGGCTGCTGCTGCGGCGGCCTGGTCCTCGGCGACGACGGCCCGCTCGAGCTGCCACCAGCGGTCCGCGGCCACCGCCCACCAGGGCGAGCCCGCGCGGTCCAGCGCCGTGCGCATGGCGTCGACGACCAGGTCCCGGTCCGTCGGCGACACCTGCTCGGCGACGACCGACAGCTCACCCCACACGTCGAGCAGCAGCAGCTCGACATCGGCACCGGCGACGACCGGCGCGACCCGCGCCCACGTGGCCGCAGTGGCGGCGGCGTCGCCGGTGCGGCGGGCCAGCCCGACGGTCACGGCCGCCGCGAGCAGGGCGTCCCGGCGGAGCACCGGAGTGCCTGCCATGCCGGTGAGCGCCTCCCGGGCCGCGCCGAAGTGACCGGTGCGCAGGTCGAGCCAGGCGCCGAGCATCCGCCCGCGCCGGGTCGGCGTGCCCGGCAGTGCGTTCAGCAGTGCCCGCGCCGCCTCGATGTCGCCGCCCGCGGCCGTCACGGTGACGGCCAGCTCGTCCAGCCGCTCCGCAGCCATCGGGTCCGGTGCGACGCTGGCGGCGGCGAGCCCGGTGAGGTGCCGCGCGGCGCGCTCCAGGGCGCCCTCCATGGCCTCGACCACCACACCCGCACCGCCGAGCAGCACGGTGAGCCCCCGGGGTGCCGGGTTCGGCAGCTGGTCCTTGGCGGTCGCCAGGTCGTCCACCGCGGCGGCGACGTCGCCGGCCAGTGCCGCGGCCAGCGCCGCCCGGCCGGCCGCACGGGCGGCGGCCGCGCCGTCCAGCGCACTGCCGACTCCGCGCCAGCGGGCGGCGGCGTCGAGTAGCGCCCCGTCGGCCGCGGCTCCGGCCGCGGCGACCCCCGCCGCCCGGCCGTCCGTGTCGGTGTCCGCGGCGAGAGCCCGGTCGGCCGCCTCGATGGCACCGATCACGTCGCCGTCGCGCCACGCCTGCTCAGCCACGAACGCGTCCGACACAGCGTGCGTGTCCCGCTCGATCCGCACCACCTGCGCGATCATGGTTGGGCCGCCTGCTGTGCCGTCATCGAGATCCCCCTGTGTCGCATGCCGACGATGCTGGTGGACCTGAGTGCGGGCGAGTATGTCTGCGTACATGCTCGGACCGGTTTTCCGACAGCACATTCCGGCGCCCAGCCGCCCCGGCCCCGACTGATGGCTTCCTGCAAACGACCGCCGATCTGCAGGACACGATCTAGGCGAGCGTTCCGAGCCCGGCCAGGATCCCTTCGCAGCTGCGCACGACCGCACGGCAGGCGTCCGTGGTCGCGCGGCCCAGCATCGGGTTGACGGTGTGGCGGTGCCAGCGTTCGAGCGCCGCGTAGGCGGCGTCCGCCACCTCGTTCGAGGGCGTGCCGGGCTCGAGGCCCAGGCGGGCGGCCGGTGAGGCACCGGCGTCACCGAGCAGCCGCTCACCGTCGTCGGCGTCGCGCTTGGGCAGGGTCACCGAGCCGCTGCGCAGCGCGCTGAGCAGCCGCAGCTCGGTGAACTCGTGCGCCCCGGAGAGGACCCGGTCGATCTCGCGGGTCAGCGGGCCCTGGTGGTGGCCGGTGCCGTCGCCGCTGCGCAGCACGGAGTCCACCGCCAGCAGCGCGGACCGGGCCTTGAGCACGTCGCGACGCTCGGCGAACTGTGTGTGCAGCACCTGCTCGAGCTCGCGCAGCCCGCTGCGGTCGACCAGTTCCGTCGCGAGCGCGGCGGGACCGTCGGCGCCCTGGCGGATCAGCGAGCTCGACAGGCGGATGCCGAACAGCCCGAAGCGCGCCAGCAGCCGGTCGCGCACCTCGGTCGTGACTTCGGCGTCACGCCCCGCCCGCAGGAAGCGGTCGACCGACAGCAGCTCGGTCTCCAGGTCGTCGCGTGCCGTGCGGGCCAGCGCGGCGAGCGCGGTGTGCTCGGCCTGCCGCAGCGTCCGGGCGGTCTGCGCCAGCAGGCCGGCGACGGCGACGACGTTCTGGCAGAGCCCGCGCACCGTCGGATCGGCCCGGTACCGGGCGGCGATGCCACGTGCGGAGAACATCGCGTCGACCCGCCCGCCCCCGATCTCGTCGGCCCGCGACAGCACCGCCACCGTGTTGACCGCCGTGGCCCGGGCGACGCCCTGGTCGCGGAACGCCTCCAGGAACGCCGCGTCCTGGGCGTGGACGTGGCGCATGAGATACACGACCGCGTCGGCCTCGGTCGGCGTGTCGTCGTCCGGGTCGAGGAACGCGACCGTCCGGCGCGAGACGTCCTTCGACGTCGAGGCGATACCGGGCGTGTCGATCAAGGTCGTGGTCCGCAGACTCTGTGCCGGCCAGTCGACGACGACCCGCTCGCACTCCTCGGCCGACGTCGCACCGAGATCGATCTCCAGCGCGCCGTCGTGCCGGCGCACGGGCAACGGCCGGGGCGTGCCGATGTGCGGGTGCAGGACGATCCGGGGCGTCGTGCCGTCGCGGTACCAGGTCACCACGCGTGTGCACTCGCCGGCGTCGGTCGGTGCCACCTGCTCCCCGACGAGCGCGTTGAGCAGTGTCGACTTGCCCGCCTTCACCTTGCCCGCGATCGCGACCCGCAGCGGCTCGTCGAGCCTGCGGAGCTGGTCGTGCAGCCACCGGGCCGTGTCCGGTTGGTGGCGGTACACGTCGATCGCGAGCAGCAGCACTCGGCGGGCCGAGTCGGCGAGCGCGGTCATCCGGCCCGCCCCGCGACCGCCGCCGTCGCCGTCGCCGTCGCCGTCGCCGCAGCCTTCGCCGCCGTGGCGGGCTGGGGAAGCAGCGCCCGTGCCTGCTTGCGGACGAGGTCGAGCTGCTCCAGCTGCTTCGTGATCTCGGTCAGCCGGGCCTCCCGCTCGGCCCGCGACGCCTTCACCGCACGTTCGGTGGCCTGCTGCGACTCCAGCAGCGAGCGCTTGAGCTGGTCGGCCTGCGCGGTGAAGTGGTCGCGCAGGTCGCGCTGCACGGCCCGCAGCCGGTCGCGGGAGTCCTTCGCGACCTGGAAGGTGACGTCGTCGACGTAGCGGCGCATCGCGGCCTTCGCCTCGTTCTTCCGGCGCGCGACCTGCTTCTTGCGCTCGTCGCCGATCGCCTTGCCGCTCATGAAGACCGCAGCACCGAGGCCGAGCGGGTTGATCGCCGAGGCGAAGCCGATGAACGTCCCGAGCATGCCGAACATCAGCATGCTCGAGTAGCCGCCGCGCAGCCCGATCAGCGCCTTGGCGCCCACCCCTTTGTCCTCGGTCTTGGGCGCGACCATCGCGCGCACCGACCGGATCGCGTCCGACGGGTGGCTGCGCAACGCCGGGAGGAGCTGCTCGCGGTCGTCGGAGAAGTGGTCGGCGACGTGGCGGGCCAGTGCGCGTACCCGCCGGGTCGCCCAGATGAAGTTGGCCGACGCTGCCGCGGCGACCTCCTGCTGCACCCATCCGGCGAACTGGTCCCACACCTTCGCCGGGTCGCCGCCGTTCTCCAACTCGTCCTCCGCGAGCCGGCTGATCTCCTTCATCCGGTCGCGCAGGTCGTAGTCGATGTCGGCGTTGAGGTCGGCGACGCCGTCGTTGAGGGTCTGCTGCCAGCGCGCCGACCGCTCCTTGAGCGCCGTCGCACGCTGCTGCGCCTCGGTCAGCTCCCGCATCAGCGCCGCGGCGGCGGCCGGGTCCTGCTGGGCCGTCCGCTCGGCCAGCAGGTTGCCCGCGATCTGCTCGGTGACGGCCATGACGTCGTGCACCACGCCGCGCCGGGCCAGCCGGTCGGCCTGCCCGAGCACCCGCTTGCGCAGGTAGCCGATCAGCTCGGGGAATCCGGACTCGGCGTTGACGTCGGCGTCCCCGTGCAGCACGGCGTGCCAGCGCAGCGCCGACGACACTCCGAAGACCTCCGTCGAGATCCCCGCCGCGGCCAGGTGACCCCGGTTCAGCTCGACGATGCGCCGCCACTCCGGGTACAGGTCGGTCTTCGTGACGACGCAGGCCACGTTCGGGCAGACCGCTGTGGCCTGGGCGAGGAAGTCCAGCTCCGGCGCGGTGTACTCCTGGGCCGCATCGGAGACGAGCAGCACGGCGTCCGCGGACGGCAGCATGGCCGTCGTCGCGGCGCCGTGCACCGACGCCAGCCCGCCGACGCCGGGGGTGTCGACGATCTCCAGCCCACCGCTCAGCACGGGGCGGGGCAGCCCGACCTCGGCGTGGCTCCACCCCTCGCGGTTGCCCGGGTTGCCCTGCTCGCAGATGTGGTCGGCGAGCTCGTCGCCCGTGATCGTCGTCCGTGCACCGTCGGGCCGGAGGAGCGCGATGTCGAGCGCCTCGGCGTGCCGCACGACCGTCGGCACCGCCGTGGCGACGTCGTCGAAGGTCGGGCAGACGGGCGCGCCCACCAGGCCGTTGACGAGCATGCTCTTGCCCTGTTTGAACTCGCCGACGACCAGCACGCGCGTGCGGTCGTCGAGCAGGCGGGCGTGCGCCGCGGCCAGTCGTTCATCGAGGTCGGGGCGGTCGTAGCGGGCAATCGCGGCGCGGGCCCGCTCGACCACCGCCACCGGGTCGCTGGTCATCGCGGCCTCACACCGGCAGCGCGTCGGCGTCGGCGTCGTCCACCGGGTCGTCGGCGAGGTCGTCCGCCGGGTCGTCGACCGGGTCGCCCGCGGGCTCGTCGGCGGGGGCCTCGGCGACCGGTTCCTCGTCGGCCTCGGCGGGCCCGGAGACGGCGGCCAGGTCGTCGGCCGGGTCGATGGCCGGGGCGGGGGCGGCCGGAGCGGAGCCGGGCGTCACGCCGCCGGTCACGTCGACGTCGATCGGCGAGTCGCCCCCGTTGACGTCGTTGTCCTGGATCGCGACCACGTCGTTGTCCGAGTTGAACGACCCGTCGGCGTTGATCGTGGTGTCGTTGTCGGAGACGTTGACGTCGTTGTCCTGGATCGCGACCACGGTGTTGACGCTGTGGTCGTCGGTCACCGTGATGTCGTTGTCGGAGATCGACTGGAAGAACAGGGTGTCGCGGTCGTCGATCGTGAAGAACGTGTCGCCGTGCGACACCGGCTGGTGCGACTCCGTCGCGGCGTAGTGCGTTGTCGTGTGGCCGATCTCGCGGACCGGGTCGTGATGGTGCGAGGCGGACCGGCCGCCGTCGCCGGTGGCGTGCACCGCGCCGGAGTCGGCCAGGTGCAGGCGCGCGTCGCGGACGTCCTGGGCGCTGACGCCCTCGAGGCCGGCCTTGCCGAGCGAGGCCTGCGGGTCCTTCTCGAAGTCCGTACGGGCCTTCTCGTCGCTGAGCAGGCGGAGCAGGAAGTCGATGATGTCGGAGAAGGCCACCATGGCTTCTCCCTCCTTTCGGTCAGGGACGGACGTTCCCGTCAGGGACGGACCGAAGCCCCGCCCCGGCACGGTGCCGGGGCGGGGTCAGGTCGGGTCAGTCGATCGCGAAGGCCTCCTCGTTCTCGTCCTCGACCTCGGTGTCGTTGTCGATGTCGGTCTCGCTGTCGTTGTCGGCCTCGGCGTCGAGGTTGTTCTCGCCGTCCTGGTCCGAGTCCTGGTCGACGTCCAGGTCCGAGTCGAAGGACTGGTCGGCGTCGGCGTCCACGTCCACGCTGACGTCGTTCGAGCCGCCGTCACCGCCGTCGGCGCTGGCGTTGCCACCGTCGCCGGTGATGCCGCCGAGGCCGAGGCCGTCCCCACCCGAGGCGTTACCGAAGTTGACGTTCTGGTTGCCGTCGAGCGAGATGCTGCCGCCGGCGCCACCGATGCCGGTGCCGTCCGCGCTGCCGCTGCTGCCGCCCACGGCGACGCCGCCGGCACCACCGTCACCGGCCACGGTGTTGGTCTCGGTGTCGAGGACCTGGTCCAGGGCACCCAGCTGGGTGTTGGCGACATCGGCGAGCTGGGCGTTGTTGTTCGCGTTGGCCGCGGCCTGGTCCTGGTCCTGAATCTGGTCGTCGTCCAGGTTGAAGCGCGTGTTGATGTCGGCCAGGAACTTGTCGACGCTGAAGGGACGGGACATGGTGTTGCTCCTCAAGAGATGTCGGGTTCGGCGCGGGGTTGCGTTCCCTCGTCGCGCCGTCCGGCTCGTCGTCCGGCTGCCATCAATGGTGCGGCGCGCGGCGGCTCCGCAAATCGGGGCGCACCCCGGTTCGTCGCGCGGGCCGATACCGGGTTCACGGCCCGCCCACCTGGGGCTGTAGGGGATTTGCCCGGTACCTCGCCACGGATGTGAACCGCACGGTATTTCCGGTCCGTGCCCACCCATCGGGTCCGTGCGCACAACTACCCGTAGGAGGCAACCCGATGTCGTACGTCGTGGGTATCGACCTGGGCACCACGTCCACCGTCGCGGCCGTGTGCCGCCCCGGCGGCACCGCTCAGGTCGTGCCGCTGGCGGGAGCCGCAGGCGCGCTGCCCTCCGCGGTCTACCTGGGTGCGGACGGCACCTTCCTCGTGGGGGAGGCGGCGGCTCGGCGGGAACTGTCCGACCCCGGTCACGTCGTGCGCGACCTCACCCGCCGCGTCGGCGACCCGACCCCGCTGCTGGTCGGCCGGCAGCCGGTGTCGCCCGACGAGCTCGCCGCCCGGTTCCTCGTGCGCGTCGTGGACGACGTGGCCAAGCGGGAGAGCGGCGTGGCCGCGCGCGTGGCCGTGACGCACCCGGCAGGGTGGGGCCCGCACCGGCTGGGCGCGCTGCACGCCGCGCTGGCCGAGCAGGGCCTCGGGTCCGCGACACTGATTCCGGAGCCGGTCGCCGCGGCGACCGGGTACGCCGCCTCCGCGCGCGTCGAGCCGGGTGCGCCGGTGGGGGTCTACGACCTGGGCGGCGGACGGTGCGGCGCCACGGTGCTGCGCCGCGGCCCCGACGGGTTCACGGTCGTCGGTTCCCCCGACGGCGTGGAGCGGTTCGGCGGCGCCGACCTCGACGAGGTGGTGCTCGCGCACGTCCGCGAGGCGCTCGGCCCGACGTGGGAGGAGCTCGACCCGACCGATCCCGAGGTGCTGACCGCTGTCGCGGACCTGCGCCGCGCGGCCACCGCCGCGAAGGAGGCGCTCTCGCACGACACCGAGGTGCTCATCCCGGTGGTGCTGCCGGGAGTGCGGACACAGGTGCGGCTCGGGCGCGCGGAGTTCGAGGAGATGATCCGCCCGGCGCTGGTCGAGACCGCCGAGTCCGTGCGCCGGGCACTCGACGGTGCCGGGATGAACGCCGCCGACCTCGCGGCGCTGGTGCTGGTGGGTGGCTCGGCGCGGATCCCGCTCGTGCCGCAGCTGCTGTCGGAGGAGTTCGGGCGGGATGTGACGGTCGTGCCCGACCCCGTCGGCGTGGTGGCGATGGGTGCGGCGCTGCTCGCCGGCGGGACAGGGGGTGCCCGGAAGCGGGCAGCGGAGCCCGCGGCCGGCGGGCTCCCTGCACGGATCCCGCCCGCGAAGGTGGCCCTGGCCGGCGCCGCGCTCGCCACCGGCGCCCCGGCCGGCCCGCGGGCCGGGGCCGGCTCGGCACCCGAACGCGCCCCGGTGCCAGGCGTGGGTGCGGCGGGTGGCCCCGGGGCGTCGCGCCCGGCGGTGCCGCCGGACCCCTCGGCCGCGCGTTCCGGGCCGGGAACCCGGCCGCTCGTGGTCGGCGGAGCGGCCGGCCCACCCGACGGCACCGAGGTGCTCGCCGTGGCCCGGCCCCCCAAGCAGGCGCGGCCGTTCGAGGCGGCGGACCCCGTGACGTCGCGTCCGCGGCGGTTCGTGCTCGTCGCCTCCGCCGGCGCGATCGCCCTGGCCGTCCTCGGCGGGGTGGCGGCATTCGGTATCGGGCGGATCGGCGCAGGGACGGAGGCGGGCGCGGTGACACCGGCCGCGGTCGACACGTCGGCGCCCGCGCCGTCGGTCGTGGTCCCGGTGGAGACGCCGGCGGCGACGACGGCACCCCCGCCGCCTCCGCCGACGCGCCGGACCGGCCGCGCCGCGGTGGCGGCGACGACTACGCCGCCACCGACCAGCACGGCGCCGCCGGCGACGACGCAGGCGACCGACGAGCCGACGACGTCCGCCCCGGCGGAGACCACGGCCCCGGGCGACGACGCCGTGAACGGGGACACCGGGAACGGGGACACCGGGAACGGGACGGGTGCCGGCACCGGGACCGGCGGTGCGGGCGACAACGCGGCACGTGGCGACACCGGAGCCGGGGACGGCACGACGACGGCGAACGTCGCGGCCGGTGTCGAGCCCGATGAGCCGGCCGGGGACGGCTCGCGGAACGGCTGACCGTGCTCCGACGCTGCGGCGCACCCGGGGGTCGGACGACGCCCGGGCCACCCGACGCCGAGCGGGTCACCACCCGGCTCCGGACCCGACCTGAGTCCCGTTCGCCCGTCCCGCTCGTGAGCTCCTCGGACATGGAACCGGCCCCCCTCGTCCGGGATCGTCACGGACGCAGGAGGGCCGGTGGTCGGGGGACGACGGCCGGTCAGGTCAGCCGGCGAGCAACTCGAGATGGCCTGCCGCGGTCAGCCGGGCCGGCACACGCTGGCCCACCGTGCCCGGGCGGGCGCCGGTGATGAGCCCTGCGTGCGCGAGGCGGTGGGCCGCGAGCTGGTCGCAGCAGAAGCGGCCGTCGACGAACAGGTCGGGTTGCGAGCTGACCAGCATCTCGGCTGTGCCGCCCGCCACCGCGCGCAGGATCGCGCGGTCGCGGTAGGTGAGGGTCGCGCGTACCGCACTCCCTCGCTGGGCTCGGTCGGCGCTGCGCGCGGGCGCTGTGACATCGACTCGCTCGCTGCGCTCGCTGATGGCTCTCACCGCACCGGCCCCGTCCCGGCCTCGGCGGTCGCTGTGCGCACCGGCGGCAGCGCCGCCTCGGGCAGCACGAACCAGTGGCGGCCCAGGCACTGCACCTTGACGTGCTGCACCGGCCCGTCGGTGCTCGGCAGGACGTAGCGATCCACGACCTCGGCGGGCGCGGCGCATTCGGGGCACACCACCAGGTCCAGCTCTCCGCGGGATTCAGCCCCGGGGGATTCAGCATCGTGGTGATCATCCATGTCGTCCACCTCCTGCGAGGAATCGTGGGCCACCCGGGCGAACCGGTCGCGGTCGTCGTAGCGGCTCGGATGTGTAAAAGAGAGGGCAGTACCGGCTCCCTGATGCAGGGGAATGGGTGAAGATGGCGCCGACCCGTGTCGTCAGCCGGAAGGGCACCATGACGGACCCCGAGCCAGACGAGTTCATGGCCCGGCTCGGCCAGGCCGACCGCGCCGACCTCGCCGCGCGGGGCCGGCGGCGGCAGTGGCCGGCGGGTGCGTCGCTCTACCTCGAGGGCGAGTCGTGCACGACCGTTCTGATCGTCGGGTCGGGCCG
>JAEUJO010000127.1 GCA_016794615.1 Pseudonocardia sp.
CGGTACTCCAGCCAGTCGTCGGACAACCAGCGCCTGATGAACTACTGGACGCAGCCGCCGACGGTCGTCGTCGAGGCTGCTTCGGCGAGGTCGACCGCGAGTGCCGCTTCGCTCGGCGCCGCACGCGCCGTTGGTGTGCACTCGGGCGCCGGCACGCCGGCCGACGGCTCGTCGAGTGGCCGCGGCGTCGACCCGCCCCCGGCCGCCATGCCGGCTGCGGTCGGGTTCCCGGACACGACCGGCGCCGCACTATCGCCCGGTGGCGGTGCCGGTGCCGGTGCCGGTGCCGGTGGCGGTGCCGGTGGCGGTGCAAGCACGTCCGCGGAGATCGGGCCGCCGGACGGCGAGCGGTCGGGCCGTGTCGGATCGGCGGCCGTACCTGGACGGGCATCCGGGGCCGTCGATCCGCATGCGGACACACCGGACGACCGGCGAGGGACGGTTCCCGGAACCGCCGCCGACCGTGGTGATCCCGCCGCGGTGCCTCGCGCGGGCGCGATCCCCGGCGGAGTCCGCCCGGGCGCCGAGGGCCGGGCCCCGGGAGCGGTCGGACGGGGGCCGCGATCCGATCCTTCCGTCGGCGGCGGGGTCCGACCCGTCGTCCCCGGGCCGCCCGCCCGGCCCGGGAGGGCCGCCGACTGGCGGACCGGCCTGCGCCCTGCCCCCGCCACCCCGCTCGACACCGCGGAGCCGCCGACCCGAGCGCCGCGCAGCTCCACTCCCGGCGTCGGCGAACCACCACCCCGCGCCGCCGCGGAAGCCGCCGCCGAGCGGACGGCCGCGGGACGCGCGGCCTCCGCGGGCCACGGCATCCTGCCGATGGGCGGTGCTGTCCGGCCCACGGAGCAGACGTACGCGCGGGCGGCCTACCTGATCGACGACACGGACGTGTTCGCCGACGACCGTTGGTTCCCGCCACCGGTGATCAGTGGCGATGCGCTGGTGTCGCCGAGGGGAGGCTGACGTGTCACCCGATGGACGCCCCCCGGCCCCCGGCCCCGCCGCACCGGGCAGTTGGCTCCGGGCGGCTCGGCCGCCGATGCACCCGGTCACCCTGTCCGCGGTGGAGTTCGACGTCGTGTGGCGCGGCGCGGGGCTCGGTGCACCACCGGCGGTGCTCCGGCTGGCCTCGCCCGGCCGGACCCACACAGCACGCCGGCGCATCGAGGCGGAGGTCCGGGCAGCGCTGCGCGAACGCCGACCGGGGTGGGACGCCGGGGCCGATCCCGGCCTCGAACGCCTCCTTCGCCTGCTCGCGGAGCCAGCGATCCGGGTGGAGGTCCGCGCGTGGGGCACCGCCTCCGTCCGCGCCGCGCTGGCCGGTGGGCCTGACGACGCCGTGCTTGCACAGCGCTCCGGCGACGCGGTGGTCCTCACACCGTGCACGTCACTCGCCGGGGCCGCGGTCGCCGTCCTCGGCACCGCGCGACCGGGACCGGGCCGGGCGGCCGTCGTCGCCGCTGTCGATCTGGAGGAAGCGCTGCGCCGAACGACGGGTGCGGGCCTGCGCCCACACCTCGTCGACCGCGGGGTCGACCCTGCCGAGGCCGGCCTGGTCGCACGCATGCTGGACGGCATCGACCGGCGTGCGCAGATCTCCGTTCTCGTCCCGGACCGCCTGGGCATCCTGCGCCGCGCGGACGAGCCGCTCGAGGTTCTCGACGGCCGGCGCGGCCGCTACCTGACGACCCGGTGCCGCGGTGCCGACGGCACGGCGTGGACCTGCGTCGCACCGGTCGACGAGCGCCGCCTGCACCACCGGTTGAGCGGATGGTTCGACGCCGCTCGAGCGATCAGTCCAGGTCGCTGTGCCGCATCAGCTGCCGGCCCGCCTCCGTGATCGACCCCGACAGTGACGGGTAGACCGAGAAGGTGTGCGCGAGGTCCTGGACGGTCAGCCCACCCTGCACGGCCATCGCGATCGGCAGGATCAGCTCGCTGGCCACCGGGGCCACGATCACGCCGCCGATGACGACGCCGGTCGCCGGGCGGCAGAAGAGCTTCACGAAGCCGCGCCGCAGGCCCTGCATCTTCGCGCGCGGGTTCGTCGAGAGCGGCAGCATGATCGTGCGGGCCGGGACCTCGCCGGCGTCGATCGCGCGCTGGCTGATCCCGACCGTCGCGACCTCCGGCCGGGTGAACACCGCAGCGGCCACGGTCTTGAGCTTGATCGGGGCGACCCCCTCGCCGAGCGCGTGCCACATCGCGATCCGGCCCTGCATGGCGGCGACGGAGGCGAGCATCATCACGCCGGTGCAGTCGCCCGCGGCGTAGATCCCCGGAACGCTCGTGCGCGACACCCGGTCGACCGGGATGAAGCCGCCCCGGTCGGTCTCGATGCCCGCGTCGGCGAGCCCGATGCCGGTGGTGTTCGGGATCGAGCCGACCGCCATCAGCGCGTGCGAGCCGGTCACGGTGCGGCCGTCCGTGAGCGTGACCACGACGCCCTCGTCCGTCCGCTTCACCGACTCCGCCCGGGCCTGCGCCATCGTGTGCACGCCGCGGTCGAGGAACACGTCCTGCAGCACCGCCGAGGCGTCGGCGTCCTCACCCGGTATGACGCGGTCCCGGCTGGAGATCAACGTGACCTCGCTGCCCATCTCGACGTAGGCCGAGCAGAACTCGGCGCCGGTCACGCCGGAACCGACCACGATGAGGTGCTCCGGCAGCTCCTGGATGTCGTAGAGCTGGCGCCAGGTGAGGATGCGCTCGCCGTCGGGCCGGGCGTCGTCGAGCACGCGGGGCGCTGCGCCGGTGGCGACCAGCACGACCTCCGCGGGCAGTTCCTCGGTGCCGCCGTCGGTCACGGCCTCGACGACGTGCGCCCCGCCCGCCGGCGGCCCGGCGAAGCGGGAGGTGCCCCGAATGATCCGGATGCCCTCCCGCTCGAGGCGGGCCCGGACGTCGGCGGACTGCGCCATCGCCAGGCTCTTGACGCGGTTGTTGACCTGGGGCAGGTCGACGGGCACCGCACGCCGGTCGACATGCACGCCGAGCTCGTCGCCACGGCGCAGCTCGACGCGGACACCGGCGGACGCGATGAACGTCTTCGACGGCACGCAGTCGTCGAGGACGCACGCCCCGCCCATGCCGTCGCGCTCGACGACGGTGACGTCCGCCCCGTGCTGGACCGCGACGAGGGCCGCCTCGTACCCGGCCGGGCCACCGCCCATGATCACAATTCGGGTCACGCGCGCCCACTTTCCTGGCTACCATGCGGTTTCTTGATCACCGTACGCCCGCTGACCGCCACCGGGCAGGCTGAGGTGGGCGGCAGGACTGCCGGTAGCCGGCTCCTGCCTGTGGGACCCGTTCCGGTCGGCACTACCCTGTGCGGGTGCCGCTGTATGCCGCCTACGGGTCGAACATGGATCCGGCGCAGATGAAGGAGCGTGCTCCGCACTCGCCGATGGCGGGTACAGGCTGGCTCATGGGCTGGCGGCTGACGTTCGGAGGCGAGGACTTCGCGTGGGAAGGCGCGCTGTCCACCGTCGTCGAAGACCCTCTCTCGCAGGTCTTCGTGGTGCTGTACGACGTCCCGGACCACGACGCCGCGCAGCTCGACCGCTGGGAAGGCGGCGAGCTGGGGCTGCACAAGAAGCTGCGGCTGCGGGTGAACACGCTGGACGGCGACATGCTGGCATGGATCTACGTGCTCGATGCCTACGAAGGCGGCCTGCCGTCGGCCCGCTACCTCGGCGTGCTCGCGGATGCGGCCGAACAGGCAGGCGCGCCCGCGGACTACGTCGCCGAACTACGCAGCCGCCCGAGCAGCAAGTCGTCCTGACGGCGTCGCCGCGCGCCGCACACACCTCCCGGGGTCTCGCACACAGGGCAGAACCCGGGTGCGGGACCCCTTCCTGTGTGCGGGTGAGCCGCCTCAGGGGGTGAGGGCCGTCAGCGCTGCCTGGGCCAGCACCCGCACGCCGAACGGGAGCGCCCGCTCGTCCAGGTCGAAGGTGGGCTGGTGCAGGTCGCGCAACGGACCATGACCCGGCCACACCCCGATCCGTGCCATCGCACCGTGCACGTGTTCCAGGTACCAGGCGAAGTCCTCGCCACCGCTGGACTGCTCGGTGCTGCAGGCGGCGTCGGGTCCCAGCACGGTGACCGCGGCGTGTCCCAGCATCCGGGCGCTCTCCGCCTCGTTGACGACCGGCGGCACGCCCCGGGTGTACGACAGGATGTACTCGCAGCCGGTCGGTGCGAGGAGCTGGCCCACCAGCGTGCGGACCAGGCCCTCCAGGGTTTCCCAGGTGGTGTGGTCGCCCGTGCGCAGGGTGCCGCGCAGCACGCCCTGCTGTGGGATCGCGTTGGCGGCCTCGCCCGCGTGCACCGCGCCCCAGACCAGGACGGTGCCCGACCGCGGGTCGGCATGGCGGGTCAGCATGAGCGGGAGCTGGGTGATCAGCAGCCCGAGGGCCTCGACCAGGTCCGCCGTCAGGTGCGGGCGGGCGGTGTGGCCACCCGGTGAGGCGAGCTCGATCTCGACCAGGTCGCAGGCCGAGGTGATCGGGCCGGTCCGGGTGCCGAGCTTGCCGACCTCCAGCCGGGGGTCGCAGTGCAGAGCGAAGATCCGCTCGACGCCGTCGACGGCGCCGTCCGCGACCATGTCCATCGCTCCGCCGGGCTGCACCTCCTCGGCGGGCTGGAAGATCAGCCGGACCCGGCCGGGCAGCGCGGGCGCGCTCGCGAGCGCGAGACCGGCGCCCAGGACCATCGCGGTGTGGGCGTCGTGCCCGCACGCGTGCATGACGTTCGGCACCGTCGAGGCGAACGGCAGCCCGGTGGCCTCGTGCAGCGGGAGGGCGTCGATGTCGGCGCGCAGCGCCACGCAGCGTCGCCCATGACCCACGTCACAGACCAGGCCGGTGCCGTCGGGGAGGGTGCGCGGCTCGAGGCCTGCGGCGGACAGCAGTCGGCCGATCATCGCCGTGGTGCGGCGCTCGGCTCGGCCCAGCTCCGGTGCGGCGTGCAGCTCCCGACGCCAGGCGACGACCTCGGACCGGTGCAGCGCCAGCCAGGAGTCCAACCACGCCGGACCGCTGCCCGCGCCCATGTCGACAACCGCGGGGCCTGCGGACGGCGCAGCGGACGCGTCCTTCTCCAGGACCGTCACCGGGCCCCACCGCCCCTCGACTCTCTGTGGTGCATCAGTCCATACTCCTCACCCGGACGGCGGTGTACCAAGCAGAAAATGACCTACCGGCCCGAACGCTCGCCGAGGGGTTGCCGATCTGCTGCGGACGGGCGCACACCGGGTGGCGAGCGGTCCACTTGCGACGATGAGCGGGATCTTCCGCCGTTCGTCGCACCGGACCGGCACGGTCTCTCCGTGGAGTCGTCCGCCCCGGGGAACGGAGCAGCCGCGACACCCACCTGATACCCACCTGACACCCACTCGGTGCAACGCCGGACCCGGTCGATCGCATCCCGCCCGCCGGATCGTCTTCGTCCTGCTCCGCGCTCCGCGCCGGGGGGCGACCACACCGAGCCCGGGACGGCTGGTGAGAATGGCGGCGTGCATCCGGGGGACGACCAGCAGCGCCTGATCGGCGGGCGCTACCGGCTGTCCGTGCAACTGGGCAGCGGCGCGATGGGCACCGTGTGGTCGGGCTACGACGAGGTGCTGCGCCGCCGGGTGGCGGTCAAGGAGCTGAAGGTCCCGCCGGGCGTGCCCCAGCGCGAGGCGATGGCCATGCGCGAGCGGATGCTGCGCGAGGCACGCGCGCTCGGCGGCCTGTCCCACCCCAACGTGATCACCGTCTACGACGTCGTCGACGTGGACGGCGAGCCGATGGTCGTGCTGGAGATGGTGCCGTCGCGCAACCTCGCCACGCTGATCTCCGAGCAGGGCGGGCTGTCGACGGCCCAGTCCGCGGTCGTCGGGTTCGCCACGTCCGCGGCGCTGCGCGCGGCGCACCGGGCCGGGATCACGCACCGCGACGTCAAGCCGGGCAACGTCCTGGTCGCTCACGACGGCCAGGTCAAGCTCACCGACTTCGGCATCGCCCGCAACGTCGCCGACGCCCCGATGACCACCGCCGGCCTGGTGCTCGGATCACCCGCCTACATCGCGCCGGAGGTCGCCGCGGGTCAGCCCGTCACGCCGGCCGCCGACCTGTGGGGTCTGGGTGCGACGCTGTTCGCCGCGATCGAGGGACGCCCGCCGTACGACGTGCGCGGCGACCCGGTGTCGACGATCACCGAGGTGGTCGACGGCGAGGTCCCGCGGCCGAGGGCGAGCGGCCCCGTCACCGACGTGATCGCCGCGCTCATGGTCAAGGAGCCCGCGAAGCGGATGCCGCTGGGCGAGGTGCGGCGACGGCTCCGCCCGCTGATCGGCGACCCCGACGACCCGCTCTACCCGGGTTCACCGGACGCGCCGACGATGGCCGCCACGTACCGGGTGCCCCAAGGATCGCGCGGCGGTCCGGAGGGATCGGGGTCGGCGAGCTCCGGCGGGTCGGGTTCGACGGGCCTGCGGTCCGGTCCGCCGCCGACGGTCGCCCCGGCACCGCCGCCGACGCCGGCCCCACCGCCTGCGACACCGTCCCTCCCACCCGCGCCGGCTGCAGCTCCCGCGTCGGCGGCGCCGCTCGCGGTGTCGCCCGGTCCGCTTCCCGAGGCGCTCCGCGCGGCTGCACCGACCCCCGCACCGGCCCCGGACCCCCGGCCGGTCCGTCCCCCGCCCGACGAGCGGCCCGCGCCGAGGCCGGCCGGGACGTCGGCGCGCACCACCGCGTTCCTCGTGGCGACCGGCGCGGCCGTGGTGCTCGCCGGCCTCCTCGGGGGTTGGGCGGCGACGCGCGCGCTGTCGGGACAGTCGCCCCTGACGACCGTCACGGTGGCGACGCACGCGGTCACGCTGCGGGAGCACACCGACGACGTCGGCTTCACCGCTCAGGTGCCGGAGGCCTGGGCCGAACGCCGCGACGGCCGGTCGGTGAGCTTCATCAGCCCCGACGGGAGCGAGGAGCTCACGGTCGCCCGGGCCACGTCCGCCGAGGAGGTCCTGGCGGGGCTCACCGCCGCCGCCCTCGGTACGGCCGACCTGCGGCCCGACCCGCCACAGACCCTGGACGACGGCGCGACGCAGGTCGTCTACCGCACGGCCGACGACGGCGTGCACCGAACCGGCTGGCTGCGCGTCCTGCCGGTCGACGACGGCGTTCTCGCCGTGCGGCTCACCGCGCCGGGCGGACGTTCGGAGAGCGTGTCCGCAGGGCTGTTCGACGTCGTCGCGGACGCGGTCGAGCCGGCGGACTGAACGCGGGCTCCCGGACGCCGACACCGCACACCGGCGCTCGCCCGCCGGGGAGATCGGCGCCCGTAGGCTGCGCCACATGACCGACCGGGCCGTCTCCGATCCCGCGCCGGCCGCCGCGATCAGGCAGGCCACCGGTGTCGCGGCGCACGACGTCGCGGTGGTGCTCGGCTCGGGGTGGCGACCGGCCGCCGACGTGATCGGGCCGCCCGCGCACGAGCTCGCGATGGCGGACCTCCCCGGGTTCGTGCGGCCGGCGGTCGCGGGGCACGGCGGCACCGTCCGCTCCGTGCCCGTCGGCGACCGGAACGTGCTGGTGCTGCTCGGCCGCACCCACCTCTACGAGGGCCACGGCGTCGACGCTGTCGCGCACGGCGTCCGCACCGCCGCGGCCGCAGGCTGCCGCGTCGTGGTGCTGACGAACGCCGCGGGCGGGATCCGTGAGGGGATGGCCGTCGGCGACCCCGTCGTCGTCGCGGACCACCTCAACCTCACCGGCCGCTCCCCGCTGCACGGCCCGCGGTTCACCGACCTCACCGACCTCTACTCGCCCCGCCTGCGCGCGCTGGCGCGGGAGATCGACCCGACGCTGACCGAGGGCGTCTACGCGGGGCTCGCCGGCCCGCACTTCGAGACCCCTGCCGAGATCCGCATGCTGCGGATGCTGGGCGCGGACCTCGTCGGCATGTCGACGGTCCTGGAGGCGATCGCGTCCCGCGCGGAGGGCGTCGAGGTCTTCGCGCTCTCGCTGGTGACGAACCTGGCCGCCGGGCTGTCGGGCGCACCGCTCGACCACCACGAGGTGCTCGAGGCCGGGGCCGCCGCGGCCGGGCGGATGGGCGCGCTCCTGCGAGACCTGGTGACGCGCGCGTGATCGTGCCGGACGGGGACGAGCGGTGACCGGGGTGACTCCGACCCTGCGCGACGCCGCGATGCGGTGGATCGCCGACGATCCCGACCCGGACACCCGTGTCGAGCTTCAGCGCGTGCTCGCCGCCGCGCTCACCGGTGATCAGGAGGCGGTCGCCGACCTGGCCGACCGCATGGCCGGAACGCTGCGGTTCGGCACGGCCGGGCTGCGCGGGCCGGTCCGGGCCGGACCGAACGGGATGAACGTCGCCGTGGTCCGCCGGACGACCGCCGGGCTCGCGCACTGGCTGTGCGCGCGCGGCCGGGCCGGCGCGCCGGTCGTCGTCGGCCGGGACGCCCGCCGCGGATCGGAGGCGTTCGCCGCGGCCGCCGCCGGGGTGCTCGCGGGGGCCGGATTCGCCGTCCGGGCGCTGCCCGGGCCGCTGCCCACCCCCGTGCTCGCGTTCGCGGTCCGGGAGATCGGCGCCGTCGCGGGTGTCCAGATCACCGCCTCGCACAACCCTCCCGCCGATAACGGCTACAAGGTCTACGTCGACGACGGGGGCCAGCTCGCCCCGCCCGCGGACACCGAGATCGAGGCGGCGATCGCCGCGGCGCCCCCGGCCGTCTCCGTCCCGGTCGGGCCGCCGCCCGGGATCGTCGACGTCCGCGAGGCCTACCTCGACCGGGTCGCCGCGCTCCCGCGGGGGACCGCGCGGACGCTGCGGATCGCGCTCACCCCGCTGCACGGCGTCGGCGGCGAGACGACCGTGCTCGCGCTGGCCCGCGCCGGCTTCACCGACGTCCACGTCGTCACCGCGCAGGCCGTGCCGGACGCCGCGTTCCCGACCGTCGCATTCCCGAACCCGGAGGAGCCCGGCGTCACCGACGCCCTGCTGGCGACGGCCGAGCGGGTCGGGGCCGACCTGGCCGTCGCGCTCGATCCCGACGCGGACCGGTGCGCGCTCGGCGTACCCACCCCGGCGGGGTGGCGGATGCTGACCGGTGACGAGACGGGCGGCCTGCTCGGGGACCACATCCTGCGGCACGGGACAGGTGATCGGCTGGTCGCGACCACCGTCGTCTCGTCGTCGATGCTCCGGTCGATCGCCGCCGGGTACGGCGTGCGCTTCGCCGAGACCCTCACCGGCTTCAAGTGGATCGTCCGCGCGGGAGCGGGGCTGGTCTACGGCTACGAGGAGGCGCTCGGGTACTGCGTCGACCCGGATGCGGTGCGCGACAAGGACGGCGTCGCCGCCGCGGTCCTGGCCGCCGACCTCGCGGCCACCCTCAAGGCCGGTGGGAGCGGGCTCCTCGAGCGCCTCGACGAGCTGGCGACCGCGCACGGCGTCCACGCCACCGCGGGTCTGCCGGTCCGGATGGCGCCCGCCGCGCGCGACGCCGTCGTGGAGCGGCTCCGGGCGCGGCCCCCCGAGGGTTGGGCCGCCGACCGTCCCGCGCCGGACGTCCTCGTCCTGCGGCGCAGAGGCAGCGCAGCGAGCGCCGGCGAGCGAGGAGCGGACCCCGGCCGAGAGCCGACCATCGAGACGAGCGAACGAGCTGTGCTCCGCCCCTCGGGTACCGAGCCGAAGCTCAAGGCGTACCTGCAGGTCGTCGAGCCGGTCTCGGGTGATCTCCCGGTGGCGCGGGCCGCCGCGGACGCGCGCCTGCACGCGCTGCGCGCGGAGGTCGAGGCCATGATCGGCGGCCCCGGATCCGGTGGCGGTGATCACCGGGTCTAGCCTGCCGCCCGTGCCTCGGCCGAAGGTCCACGATGCGGCGCTGCGCCTGCGTCTGCTGGAGTGCGCGGGCGCGACGCTGTCGACCCGCGGCCTCGGCGCGCTGAGCCTGCGCACCCTCGCCGCCGATGTGGGCACGTCGACGAGCGCCGTGTACGCGCTGTTCGGCGGCAAGCCGGGCCTGCTCGCCGCCCTGCACGCCGAGGCGTGCACCCGCCTCGGAGCCCGGCTTTCCGCCGTGCCGGTCGGCGCGGACCCGGTGGAGGACCTCGTCGCCCTCGGCCGCGCGTACCGCGACGCCGCGCTCGCCGACCCCCACATCTACGAGGTGGTGTTCGGCGGTGCGCTGCCCGCGGGCGAGCGGTGGTGGGCCGTCGCCGCGCCCGTCCTGCGGCCCGTCGCGGAGGTCGTGAACCGGGCCGCGGCGAGCGGCGTGCTGCGTCCGGAGGTCGACCCGGCGACGGTGGCGCTCGCGCTGTGGGCGACCGTGCACGGGCTCGTGTCGCTGCACCTGCGCGGGCTGTACCCGGCCGACGCCCCGGCACCGGCGACCGTCGTGGACGTCGCCCTGCGAGCGGTCGTCGCGGGTTGGCTCACCGCTCCCCGGCACTGTCCCCACGGGAACCTGCACACGGTCGGAAAGAGCTGATAGTGCCCCACTAGACCGATCCGAACTGGCGGTCCCCCGCGTCCCCCAGCCCGGGAACGATGTAGGCCGAGTCGTTGAGCCGCTCGTCCACGCTGGCCGTCACCAGCCGGACGGACAGCCCGCTGCCGCGCAGCCGTGCGATGCCTTCCGGCGCGGCCAGCGCGCACACGGCCGTGACGTCCGCGGCACCCCGTTCGGCGAGCAGTTCGATGGTGTGGACCATCGAGCCGCCGGTGGCGAGCATCGGGTCCAGCACGAAGACCGGGCGACCGGCGAGCGACTCCGGCAGCGACACCATGTACGTCACGGCCTGGTGGGTCTCCTCGTCGCGGGCCATACCGACGAACCCGACCTGCGACTCGGGCACGAACGCCTGCGCGGCGTCCACCATGCCGAGCCCGGCGCGCAGCACCGGTACGAGCAGCGGGGG
>JAEUJO010000158.1 GCA_016794615.1 Pseudonocardia sp.
CGGAGTCCCCGGCATCGGCGGAGACTTCCGCGCCGGCGGACGCCTCGCCGGGACCTGCCCAGCCGGTGCCCGTCGGTCGGCCTGCCCGGCGGCGGGCCTGGCGCATCGTGGGTGCCGTGCTCCTGGCCGTGCTCCTGACGACCGGCGGCGGTGTCGTCGGAGCGTGGGCGGCGCTCACGCTCCGGCCCCCCGCCCCGCCACCGCCCGCGCCGACCGGTCTCCTCGACGCCGTCAACGCCGTCGCGCCTGCGGTCCTGCGCATCCAGTCCGGCGCACCGGACACCGGCGCCGCCGGTACCGCGCTGGTCGTCACCCCGACCGGTGACGTCGTCACGAACGAGCACCTGGTGCACGGTGAGTCGACGGCCACCCTCATCGCCCCTGACGGGCGGAGCAGCACCGCCCGGGTGGTGGCCGCGAACGAGGCGGCAGACATCGCGTGGCTCCGCATCGACGGGGCGCAGGGGCTGCCGGTGGTGCACCTGGCCGGGCCCGACGCCGTGCGGCCGGGGGAGGACGTCGTCGCGATCGGCAACGCGCTGAACCTCGACGGGGTGGCCTCGGTCACCCGGGGTGTGGTGTCCGCGGTCGGCCGGTCGACCGCCACGCTGACCGACGTGATCCAGACGGACGCGGCGATCAGCTCGGGCAGCTCGGGTGGTGCGCTGGTCGACCGGAGCGGCACGGTCGTCGGGGTCACCACCGAGGCGCTGGTGGGGGACCCGTCGGTGTCTGTGGAGGACATCGCGTTCGCCATTCCCGCGGACCGGGTCGTCACGGTGCTGCGCGGAATGGGCCTGGACCTCCCGCCCGCGCGCTAGTGCCCCGTCTAGGCGGCCCCGGCACCTCTGGTCCGGCCCGGTCGCGTCGCCGTCCCGCGCACCGGGCAGGATCGCCGGGTGATCGTGCGACTGGAAGCCGACGGGGCGGTGGTGGCCGACGCCGACGACTGCTCGGTGGTGCACGTGCAGACCACGCTCGACCGCGCTCGCCTGCGCACGGCCCTGGCGCAGACCGGCACCGGCTCGGCGCCGGACGAGAGTGCCGCGGACGTCGTGCTCGACGTCGCGGTGCTGCGCACCCGCGCCGCGATCGTGGCCACGGTCGCGGACTGGGCGGATCGGTTCGACGCGCTGGTCGCATCGTCGGGGGAGCGGCTCACCGACGACGGCCTGGGCCTGCGCATCGCGGTGGAACGCCCGCCGGGCTGAGCCGGGCCGGATCGGACGAGTCCGGCGCTCACAGCCGCCGGACGATCGGCCCACTCGGGACCGAGCTGATCCTCCGGCTGGGACCGACGGCGGGCGGTGCGCCTGCCGAGTGTGGTGTCCACGAGCGCTTGCCGGTCCCCGCGGGCCCAGACAGTGCCTCGAGGCTCCTTCTTCGCTGGCTCCTTCTTCGCTATGGTGTCGACCGGCAGGACACGCTTCGACGGGGGCCACGTCGTCGACCTCGACACGGAACCCGATGCCGCGGAGCCGTGACCGGTGAGCCGCAATCCGGGCAGGACGGTCGCACCGGACGTACCCTTGAGCCATGGCCGACGACTTTCCTGCCCGCCCAGGGCCGCTGCGCTGGTGGTGGTATGCGCTCGGCGGCGGCCTTCCCGCGCAGTACCGCGACTGGGTGCTGCGGGACACGACGGCGCCGGGCTGGTGGTGGCGGCAGATCGTGCGGGCCCTCGTGCAGGCCGCGCCCGTCGGCCTGGTCGTCGGCCTGCTGATCCCCGGCTCGCTCGCGATCCGCCTGATGGCCGTGCTCGGCGGGATCCTGGTGGCGATGATCTACGTGGTTGCCTTCATCGACGAGGCCGTCGAGCACCGCGCGATGAAGGCGGGCTTCCCGCGGGGCTACGCGAAGGCGCTGCGGGATGAGGCGCGGGCCCCCCAGCGCGACGCCGAGGCGCGGCGCTACGCGGAGCGCTACCGCGGCGGCGGCGACTAGCTGGTCGGTCCGCCCGCACAGCTGCGCGTGACCGTGAGGATCTCCGCGTCGAGGTCCATGCGCGCGGACTCCTCTCCCCCGGGACCGACGGCGACCGCGACGTCGACGACGGTCTCGCTCCAGGTTCGTGCGACTGCGTCGACGACCGGATCGCCGTTTCGCGGCCGAATGCTGCACACGGAAGCCGCTGTCTACTCGAAGGAGCGGACGATGTCCGCCTCCGTTCAGCCGTCCGTGGGATCGGAGGGGTGCGGCGGGGGGAGGTTGCAGGAAGGCCACCTTCAGGCAACGACACCGCATGAAGGTGGCTTTCCTGAGAGCCTGTTCGTGAACTGATCACGGTCATTCGGGCGGAGTGAAAAGATCATGGTCGTGGGCGGCGTGTCGCGCCCGGCATAGCTGAGGGATCACTGTCTGCCCTGCCTCGGCCCACGCTGGGGTGGTGACCGGGCCGAGCCACAGCCGCCGACAGGTCAACAAGCAGCATGTACACCGTTCACGAACAGGCTCTGAGGCTAGGGTTCCGTCGACCGGAGCGGCGAGCGGTGAGGTGGATCATGGCTGCAGGGGAATCCGTGCAGGCCTTCTGCGCGTCGTGTCGAGCTGCGGGGCAGGGCGAAGGCGGGTTCGACCGGTCAGGCACCCTTGGCAGAGTGCGCACTGTAGGTGTCGATACGATCACGTAGGGTAATGGACGCGGGGTTACGGGTGCTGACAGTGACGGGCGATCGCACCCGGGAAACGGTGCGGGGGCGACGTGCGGTGCGAGGGGGACGATGATGGAGGACCAGGACGGGGACGACGGCGCGGCCGTCCCGATGGCCGAGGTGATGGCCGGCATGCCGGGGGTGTGGCGGCGGCTGCTCGCCGCGCACGTCCCGGACCGGTTCGGCCGGTGCAGCGCCTGCCGCAGCGCCACCGGCTCGGGGGAGAAGTGGCCGTGCAGCCTGCACCGGATCGCCACTCAGGCGCGGCGGCTGCACGAGCAGAACCTGGCGCAGGCGATCGACACGGACCGCGACGGCTGATCACGCCTCCGCTCGCACGGGCCGTCGGTCTGCTCCTCGGCGCCGCCGCGGACGTCGTCCTCGGCGACCCCCGGCACGGGCATCCCGTGTCCGGCTTCGGCGCAGTGGCGGCCGCGCTCGAACGGCGTGGGTACGCCGATCGGCGAGGCGCCGGTGCCCGGCATGTCGCGGTGCTGGTCGGCGGCACCGTGGCACTGGGAGCGGCGGTCGAGCGGGCGGCCCGCGGGCCGGTCGTGCGCACGGCGGTGACGGCACTGGCGACGTGGGTGGTGCTGGGCGGGACGTCGCTGGCACGGGAGGGCGCGGCACTCGCCGCCGAGCTCGACGGCGGCGACCTCGCGGCGGCCCGGGCACGGTTGCCCGGGTTGTGCGGGCGCGACCCGTCGGCGCTCGACGCGCGCGGGCTGGCGCGGGCGGGAACCGAGTCGATGGCGGAGAACACCGCGGACGCCGTGGTCGCCCCGCTGCTGTGGGGCGCGCTGGCCGGGGTGCCCGGCCTGCTCGGCTACCGGGCGGTGAACACGCTGGACGCGATGGTCGGGCACCGCTCGCCCCGGTACGCGCGGTTCGGCTGGGCCGCCGCCCGGCTCGACGATGTCGCGAACCTGCTGCCGGCGCGGGTGTGCGCGCTGCTGACGGTGGCGGTCGCGCCCGCGGTCGGCGGCTCGCCTGCCGCGTCGTTGCGGGCGTGGCGACGGGACGCCGCAGCGCACCCGAGTCCGAACGCCGGTCCGGTGGAGGCGGCGGCCGCGGGTGCGCTCGGCGTCACGCTGGGTGGGCGCACCGTGTACCCCCACGGCGCGGAGGAGCGCCCGCGGCTCGGCGACGGCCCGCCCCCGGGGGCGGCAGACCTGCGGCGGGCGGCGCGGCTGTCCCGGCTGGTCGGTGTGACGGCGACCGGTCTTGGTGCGCTCGGGGCGCTCGCGCTCGGCGGCCGCTGTTGCAGGATCACTCGCCGGAGCCGACGTCGTCGCCCGCCAGCGCCCGTCGCACCTCCGTCCGGCGGGACCGGCGGCCGCCCCCGCGGCGCTGCAGCACCTCCAGGCGGATGAAGTAGCCCAGCGCGACGAGCGCGATCAGCCCGAACGTCCACCACTGCAGGGCGTAGGAGAAGTTCGTGAAGGGCGCGGCGTCCGCCACCGACGGCCCGACCGGCGCCGGAGCGAGCACACCGGGCTGGTCCGCCGGGAGCTGGAGGATCCCCGCAACGAGGTTCAGCCCCGCTGTCGTGCCGAGCACGGCCGAGTCGGCGGCGTAGAGCTGCGGTGCCCCTGCGCCGCGCACGACCGGCCGATCCGACGGGTCGTGCCGGTCCGTGCGCAGCCGCGCCGTCACCGTGACCGCGCCGCGGGGTGCCGCGGGGTAGGCCGGCACCGCGCCTGCGTCCGTGAGCAGCGCGAGCCCGCGGTCCACGGCGACCACCCGGCCGTCGTCGAGGCGCATCGGTGTGAGCACCTCGACCGCCGCCTTGCTGTCCAGCGTCCGCAGGCGTATCAGGGCCTCGGCATCGGCCAGGTAGGTGCCCGTGACCGTCACCTGCCGCCACTCGAGCTCCGGGGTGATCGCGGCACCCGGTGGGACGAGCTCGACCAGCGGGACCGGCGGGGTGGCGTCGGCGGTGGCGATCGCCTGCTCCTGGGCGTCCCGCTGCCTCTCCCGACCGAACTGCCACGGTGCGAGCAGCGCGTAGCAGGCCACCGCGAACCCGACCACGAGCGCGATGAAGGCCAGCCAGCCCGGACGCAGCAGAAACCGCACCTGCTTACGGTATCCCGGTGGATCCCTTGCGCGGCGCGCTGCTCGTGGCGGGCACGACGTCGGACGCCGGGAAGAGCGCGCTGGTCGCCGGTATCTGCCGCTGGCTCGTGCGTCAGGGCGTGTCGGTCGCGCCGTTCAAGGCGCAGAACATGAGCAACAACTCGGTCGTGACCGTCGACGGCGGTGAGATCGGGCGGGCGCAGGCGATGCAGGCGCACGCGTGCGGGCTCGCGCCGAGCGTCGCGTTCAACCCGGTGCTGCTCAAGCCGGGCAGCGACCGCTCGTCGCAGGTCGTCGTGCTCGGCCGGGCGCAGGGAACGGTCAGCGCGCTGTCGTACCGAGAGCGCAAGGGCGCGCTGCTCGAGGTGGTCACCGCCACCCTGGCCGACCTGCGGTCGCGCTACGACGTCGTGGTCTGCGAGGGCGCGGGCTCGCCCGCCGAGATCAACCTGCGGGCCACCGACATCGCGAACATGGGGCTGGCGCAGGCCGCGGACCTGCCGGTGGTGCTGGTCGGCGACATCGACCGCGGCGGGGTGCTCGCGCACCTGTTCGGCACGGTCGCCGTGCTGTCGCCCGCGGACCAGGCGCGGATCGCGGGGTTCGTCGTCAACAAGTTCCGCGGCGACCCGACGCTGCTCGCGCCGGGGCTGGACCAGCTGCGGGCGCTGACCGGCCGCCCGACGCTCGGGGTGGTGCCGTGGGCGGACGGGCTGTGGCTCGACGCCGAGGACTCGCTCTCCGCGGTCACCGACGGCGTGCTCGGCAGGCCGGCGCCGCCGTGGGGCGCGCAGTGGCTGCGGGTGGCGGTGGTGCGGTTCCCACGGATCTCCAATGCGACGGACGCCGAGGCGTTGGCGTGCGAGCCGGGCGTTGCGGTGCGCTACGTCACCGAACCGTCGCGGATCGAGGGAGCGGACCTCGTGGTGCTGCCGGGTTCGAAGGCGACGGTCGCGGACCTCGGGTGGCTGCGCCGCACCGGACTGGCCGACGCGGTGGTCGCGCACGCGAAGGCCCGGCGACCGGTGCTCGGGATCTGCGGCGGCTACCAGATGCTCGGGCTGCGGATCGCCGACCCGCACGGGGTCGAAGCCGAATCGGCAGCGGGGTTGGGGCTGCTGGACCTGGAGGTCGAGTTCGCGGCGGACAAGGTGCTGCAGAACCCGGCCGGGACGGCCTGGGGCCATCCGGTGCGCGGCTACGAGATCCACCACGGGCGCGTGGTGCGGTCCGGTGATCCGGTGCTGCTCGACGGGCCGTGTGAGGGCTCCGACGCGGGCGTCGTCCTCGGCACCCACTGGCACGGGCTGCTGGAGAACGACGGGTTCCGCCGCGCGCTGCTCGCCCGGGTCGCGGAGCAGGCCGGCCGCACCGGGTTCCGGGCCGCACCCGGCACGTCGTTCGCCGCCGAACGGGCCGCGCAGCTCGATCTGCTCGGCGATCTCGTCGCGCAGCACCTCGACACCGCCGCGGTGCGGGATGTCATCGGTCACGGCGCGCCGCCGAACCTCCCGACGGTGACCTCCGGTCTGGCAGGCTTCATACAGTGACCTCCTCAGTGCCGCGCGTCGCACCGGACGGCGACGACGTCGTCCGGTTCCCGTTCTCCGCCGTCGTCGGACACGACGATCTGCGGCTCGCGCTGCTGCTCAACGCCGTGCACCCGGGTGTGGGCGGGGTGCTGGTGCGGGGGGAGAAGGGCACGGCGAAGTCGACGGCGGTGCGCGCGCTGGCCGCGCTGCTGCCGGACGTCGCCGTGGTGCCGGACTGCCGGTTCTCCTGCGATCCGGCGGTCCCGGATCCGCGGTGCCCCGACGGGCCCCACGCGCAGGGCCCGTTGTGCCTCAGCGACGACCGGGCCGACACCGAGGTCCTGCGGCGCGAGGGCCTGGCCCTGCTCGCGACCCCGTCGTCGGCCCGGCACTCACGGGCGGCGCGGCTGGTCGAGCTGCCCGTCGGTGCCACGGAGGACCGGCTGGTCGGGTCGTTGGACCTGGAGCGCGCGCTGTCCCAGGGTGTCCGTGCCTACCAGCCCGGGCTGCTCGCCGAGGCACACCGGGGGGTGCTCTACGTCGACGAGGTCAATCTGCTGCACGACCACCTCGTCGACCTGCTCCTGGACGCCGCCGCGATGGGGCGGGCACACGTCGAGCGGGACGGGGTGTCGGTGTCGCACGCCGCGTCGTTCCTGCTGGTCGGCACGATGAACCCGGAGGAGGGCGAGCTGCGGCCGCAGCTGCTCGACCGGTTCGGGCTCACCGTCGAGGTCCGGGCGTCGCGCGACGTCGACACCCGGGTCGAGGTCGTGCGAAGGCGGATGACGTTCGAGTCGGATCCGGCGGCGTTCGCCGCGACGTTCACCGGGGCCGAGGCGGCGACGGCGCGCCGGATCGCGGCCGCGCGGGCCCGGCTGGCCTCGGTGGTGCTGCCCGACGCCGAGCTGCGCCGGATCGCCTCGGTGTGCGCGTCGTTCGACGTCGACGGCATGCGCGCGGACCTGGTCATCGCCCGGGCGGCGACGGCGCACGCGGCCTGGCGGGGAGCCGACGCCGTGGCGAAGGAGGACGTGCGGGCCGCGGCGCGGCTGGCACTGCCGCACCGGCGCCGCCGCGACCCGTTCGACGAACCGGGGATGGACGAGCAGGCGCTCGACGAGGCCCTGGACGGCGCGGACGAGGGGCCCGAGCCCGATCCCGGCGGCCCCGGTCCCGACGGTTCCGGAGGCGGCGCGCCGGAGCCCGGTCCCGACGGCTCGGGCGACGGTCCCGATGGAGCGAACGCGGCGTTGGGCCCGTCGGATTCACCCAGCGCCGCGTTCGCCCGGTCGTCGGACGACGCGCGCCCGGTCGGCGACGGCCCGGGAGCCACCGTGCCCCCGCCGTCCACCGGATTCCGCGCCCGGCGGCTCGAGGTGCCCGGCGTCGGCGAGGGCGCCCCCGGCCGCCGGTCCCGGGCTCGCACCGACAGCGGGCGGATCGTCCGCCCGACGCACGGCACGCCGCGGCGCGCCGCCGAGCTGCACCTACCCGCCACCGTCGCCACCGCCGCCCCGCACCAGGGAGTCCGCGGCCGGACCGGCGCGGGGCTCGTCGTCGAGCGCGCGGACCTGCGCCGTGCCGAGCGGGAGGGGCGCGAGGGCAACCTCGTGCTGTTCGCCGTCGACGCCTCCGGATCGATGGCGGCCCGGCGCCGGATGGCCGCGGTCTCCGGGGCGGTGCTGGCACTGCTGCGCGACGCCTACCAGCGCCGTGACAAGGTCGGGCTCCTGACCTTCCACGGCACGGGTGCCGAGGTCGTGCTGCCGCCGACGTCCAGCGTCCCCACCGCGCAGGCCCGGCTCTCCACGCTGCGCACGGGCGGCCGGACGCCGCTGGCCGACGGCCTGCTGCGGGCGCGGCGGCTGCTGGCCGCCGAACGGCTGCGCGACCCCCGCCGGCGCGCGCTTCTCGTGGTGCTGACCGACGGCCGGGCCACGGTCGCCGCTCGCTGCGGCAACGACCCGGTCCAGGACGCCTGCCGGGCCGCCGGGCTCCTGGCGGCGGACGGGATCGCGACGGTCGTCGTCGACTGCGAGGCGGGTCCGGTGCGGCTCGGCCTGGCCGCGCGGGTCGCGGCCGCCGCGGGGGCGCCGCTGGTCGCCCTCGCCGACCTGTCCGCCGACCGCGTCGCCGGCGTGGTGCGCGCTGCCCGCGCCGCCTGACATGTAGCGAAAGCGGCGTTCGGTGCGTTCACTGCATCCAACGCCGCTTTCGCTACATGCGTCGCGTACCCCCGGTCGCGTCATGAGGAGGAGACACCGTGCCGCAGGGTCAGCCCGTCGCCGTCCCCACCGACGGCCTCACCACCCGCCAGCGCCGCAACCGGCCGCTGGTCGTGGTGCACACCGGGGAGATGAAGGGCAAGTCGACCGCCGCCTTCGGGCTCGCGTTGCGCGGGTGGGCGCAGGGGTGGTCGATCGGGGTGTTCCAGTTCGTGAAGTCGGCGAAGTGGCGCGTGGGGGAGGAGACGGCGTTCCGCGCGCTCGGTGCCGTGCACGAGCGCACCGGCGAGGGGGGACCCGTCGAGTGGCACAAGATGGGTGAGGGCTGGTCGTGGACCCGCAAGCAGGGCACCGACGACGACCACGCGGCGAAGGCGCGGGACGGCTGGGCGGAGATCCGTCGCCGGATCGAGGCGCAGGCCCACGACGTCTACGTACTCGACGAGTTCACCTATCCGCTGAAGTGGGGCTGGGTGGACGCCCGGGAGGTCGTCGACGTCCTCGCCCGGCGGGAGGGCCGCCAGCACGTGATCATCACGGGCCGCGACGCCGCGCCGGAGCTGATCGAGGCCGCGGACCTCGTCATGCAGACCACGAAGGTCAAGCACCCGATGGACGCGGGGCAGAAGGGCCAGCGCGGGATCGAATGGTGACGGCGGGTCGGCCACGGCTCGCAGGCGCGCTGTTGCTGTCCTGCCGCGCCGCGACGGCAACAGCGCGGCTTTCATGCGGGGTCGGCCGCCGCCGGGCCGCCGTCCGCCGCGGGAGATCGAGGTCGTCGGGGACCATTCGGGTGGTGGCGTGAGCGCGCGCGCCCTGGTGGTCGCCGCCCCGGCGTCGGGCAGCGGGAAGACGACGGTCGCGACCGGGCTGATGGCCGCGCTGCGCCGCCGCGGGACCGTGGTGGCGCCGTTCAAGGTCGGGCCCGACTACATCGACCCGGGCTACCACACCCTCGCTGCCGGGCGACCGGGCCGGAACCTGGATCCGGTGCTGGTCGGCGAGCACCGGATCGCGCCCCTGTTCCGACACGGGGCAGCCGGTGCGGAGGTGGCCGTCGTCGAGGGCGTGATGGGTCTGTTCGACGGGCGGCTGGCCGACGGGCACGGCTCGACCGCGCACGTCGCCGGGCTGCTGGGGGCGCCGGTGGTGCTGGTGGTCGACTGCCGGGGGCAGTCGCGCAGCGTCGCGGCGCTGTTGCACGGGTTCCTGTCGTTCGACCCCGGGACGCGGGTCGCCGGGGTGGTGCTCAACCGGATCGGCAGCGAGCGGCACGCGGCCGTCCTGCGCGCCGCCTGCGACGAGGTCGGGCTCCCGGTGCTGGGTGCGCTGCCGAGACGGGCGGAGCTGGCCGTGCCGTCGCGGCACCTCGGGCTGGTGACGGCGGCCGAGCACGGCGCCGCGGCGACGGCGGTGGTCGAGGCGATGGCCGGGCTGGTGGCGGCGCACGTCGACCTCGACGCGGTGGTCCGGCTGGCCGAGCCGATCGCCCCGGGGCCGGCCTGGGACCCGTCGGCAGAGGTCTCCCCGGCCCCGCCCGATGCCCCGGCCCCGCCCGATGTACCGAAAGCCGCTTTCGCTGCACTCAACGCACCCAAAGCCGCTTTCGGTACATCAGCCCGGGCGGCGCGGCCGGTGGTGGCGGTCGCGGGGGGCGCGGCGTTCACCTTCGGCTACGCCGAGCAGGCCGAACTGCTGGCCGCCGCCGGGCTCGAGGTCGCCGTCGTCGACCCGCTGCACCACGAGCGCCTGCCTGACGGCACCGCCGCGCTCGTGCTCCCCGGCGGCTTCCCGGAGGAGCACGTCGCGGCGCTGTCGGCGAACGTCCCGCTGCGCGCCGCCGTCGCCGACCTCGCCGCGTCCGGTGCTCCGGTGCACGCCGAGTGCGGTGGGTTGCTCTACCTCTGCTCCGACCTCGACGGCCACCCGCTCGCCGCTGTCCTGCCCGCGACCGCCGCCATGACGGGCCGGCTCACGCTCGGCTACCGCGAGGCGGTGGCACTCGCCGACTCCGCACCGTTCGCGGCGGGGCAGCGGGTGGCGGGGCACGAGTTCCACCGCTGCGCGGTCACCCCCCGGTCCGGGACCGCGCCGGCCTGGGGCTGGCGCGGTGCCGAGCCCGAGGGTTTCGTGGCCGGTGGGGTGCACGCGTCGTTCCTGCACACCCACCCGGCCGGGACGCCGGGATCGATCGTGCGCCTGGCCCGGCGGCTCGCGGGGGCCGCAGTCCCGGCGCTGTGAGGCTCCCCGCGCGGAGGGGCCCCGGGGCACCGCGGCCGGTTATGCTTTCACGGTTCGGCCGCGCGACCCGGGAACGATCCGGAACCGCACCGCCCCGTGACCGGCCTCCGGGGGGTGCGCCGCACGCCCCGGCCCACCGGCCCCACGGGTGGGCGACGTCCGAGGAGGAGCTGCCCGTGCGCGCGAGCTTGTCGCCGGTCCACGCAGGCCCGGCTCGTCGAGTACCCCGGTCCGCCGGCGGGGGCCCCGCGTGACCGGCGGTGAGCGGCCGTACCTGGTGGGGCTCACGCTCGCCGGTCGCCGGGTGGTGGTCGTCGGCGGTGGCACCGTCGCCCAGCGCCGCCTCCCGGCGCTGCTGGCCGCGGGTGCGGACGTCGAGGTCGTTGCTCCCGATGTGACTCCCGCGGTCGAGGGCATGGCCACCGCCAGGGAGCTGCGCTGGATCGCGCGCCCCTACCGCGACGGCGACCTCGACGGCGCCTGGTACGCCCTCGCGGCCACCGACGACCCGCAGGTCAACGCCACCGTCGCCACCGCGGCCGAGCGGGCGCGCGTGTTCTGTGTGCGCGCCGACGACGCCCCGGGCGGCACGGCGGTCACCCCTGCGGTGGGTGAGCACGACGGACTGACCGTCGGCGTGCTCGCAGGTGGCCGCCCACGGCGGTCCGCCGCCGTGCGCACGGCCCTGGTCGAGTCGCTGCAGGCGGGGATCGTGCCGGTGGACCGGGTGGACGCCGAACCCGTCCGCCCCGGCGTCGCTCTCGTCGGTGGCGGTCCCGGCGACCCCGAACTCATCACGGTGCGCGGGCGGCGGCTGCTGGCCCGCGCGGACGTCGTCGTCACCGATCGGCTCGCCCCGCGCGACCTGCTCGACGAGCTCGCCCCGCACGTCGAGGTCATCGACGCATCGAAGATCCCGTACGGGCGGGCCATGAACCAGGAGCGGATCAACGAGCTGCTCGTCGAGCACGCCCGCGCCGGCCGGTTCGTCGTGCGGCTCAAGGGCGGCGACCCCTACGTCTTCGGCCGCGGCTTCGAGGAGGTGCTGGCCTGCGCGGAGGCGGGTGTACCCGTCACCGTGACACCGGGCGTGACCAGCGCGTTCGCCGTTCCCTCCGTCGCGGACGTCCCGGTCAGCCATCGTGGGGTGGCCCACGAGGTCGTCGTCGTGTCCGGGCACGTCGCGCCCGGCCACCCGCAGAGCCTGACGGATTGGGGCGCGCTTGCCCGGCTGCGGGGGACGATCGTCCTGATGATGGGCGTCGAGCGGATCGGGGCGTTCGCCGACGCGCTGCTGGCCGGTGGGCGCCCGGCCGACACGCCGGTGGCGGTGGTGCAGGACGGCACCACCCGCATCCAGCGAACCGTGCGGACGACCCTGGCATCGGCCGCCGCGGACATGCGCGCGCACGAGATCGCACCACCCGCCGTGATCGTGATCGGCCCGGTGGCGGGTCTGGTCGACGGGCCGGTGTCGGAGTAGCGAGCCCGGCGCGCGGGCCGGGCCCGCGCACGCAGACCCGGCCCGGCATCGGAGGAGACGGTCGGTGGGGACGACCGGTCGGGCCGTGCCGGAGAACCCGGCGTGACCCGACCGGCGGGAACGTCAGAAGGACAGCAGCCGGTCGAAGAAGCTGCGGTACCGGCGCAGGGCCAGGCGCAGGTCCTCGGTCGAGGCCCGGTCGTGGTCGAAGCCCTGCTCGAGGTTGCGGCGCTGGTCGGCGAACAGCCGCTGGAGCTCGTCGAGCAGCTCACCGACCAGTTCGTCGGCCTGCTGCACGGCCCGGCGCGGCTCGTCGACGAAGTCGCCCTTCAGCGCGTCCCAGCGCGAGCCGTAGTCGTCGGCCCGCTCGGCGGGGACCAGGCGCTCCCGGGTGCCGGACTCGCCGTCCTCGTCGGCGACGCCCGCGGCGACTCGGCCGTCGCCGGCGGTTGCCGCCTCCGCGGTGGTGCGGCCGGTGTCGGTGCCGTCCACCGTCGCCGTGTCGTCGAGGGCACTGAACCGGGTGTCCCGGCCGAGGTCACGGTCGGTGCCGCTGCGGTCGTCCCGGAGCGCGGCTCCGGCGACCGCACCCGCTCCCGCGGCGCCCGCCGCCGCGCCGACCCCGCGGTGGGTGTCGTCGCGGTCCCGGTCGACCGGCTCGGTCGGCACCCGGTCGCCCGCGTCCCGACGGCCGTCGGACACGGTGTCGCCCGCGTCGTACCCGGCGGCGCGGAGGGCGTCGTCCCGGTGGGCGGGCCCGGTCCGGCTCACGCCGTGCAGAGCGTCGGTCGGCCTGTCTCCGACGTCCGGATCCGGGGCGAGGTGCCCCTGGCCGGCGGCTCGGTCGTCCCGGACGGTCCCGCCGACCGGATGGTCGCGCGTGGCCTGCTCGTACGAGGAGTAGCCGCCGCGCGGCCCGTCGCCGGCGAAGCCCTCCGCGCCCCGGCGGCCGCCTTCGGCGCGGTCCGGGTCGGCACGGCGGGGGTCGGCGGGGTCGTCGGGCCGCGTGTCGGCGGGATCGCCGAGCACGGCGTCGAGGATCCGCTGGCCGAGACGGCGGTCCTCCCGCGGGGTGTCGTCATGCGGGGTGCGCGGTTCGGAAGTGGTCATCGCGTGTGCTCCTCGGTCCGGGGGCTCCGGGCCCCCTGGTGTCGTCGGGGCCGGCTGTCTCGGATGCGTCATGGCGCAGGGGAGTGCCGGCCGGCGGATGTGCCGTCGACGCGGTCGGCCGCGTCGCCGTCGAGCCGGCTGTCGTGCCGGACCTCGCGCCGGGCGTCGGCGTGCTCGGTGCGGCGGGTGTCGTGTGCGGAGGGCGCGGTGTCCGCGGTGTCCACAGTGTCCACAGTGTCCGCGGTGTCGCGGTCGCCCAGCAGCGCGTCGATCAGGGACCGGTACGACGTGACGGCCGTGCGCTGGCGCTCGGTGTCGACCTCGCCGCTCGCGTCGCGCACCTGCCGCGCCTCGCGGTAGTGCTGCACGACCCGCGGATGGTCGACCGACAGGTCGTCGGCGCGCCGGTCGAAGTCGTCGTCGACCGGGTAGCCGCGAGAGCGCATGATCTCGGCGACGAGCAGGTCCGCGCCCTGCAGCGATTGCCGCGGGTCGTCGACGAAGCCGCGCTGGATCTCGTTCCACGAGTTTCGGAACCGGTCGCGCTCCTCCGGGTCCAGGTCGCGCACGTCGAACTGCTCACGGCGTTGGCACCGCTCGGCGAGCTCGGCCTCGGCGCTGCGGCGGTCGCCCGTCGCGGCGACGCTGCGCTCGTACTCCGGCCCGAAGTGTTGCTGGAGCTGGGTAGAGCGGCGTCGCCGGGACAGCACGATCCCGAGTACGACAAGGACCAGCAGTACGACGACTATCAGGACGACCGCGGTGCCACTCACCGGGCTCTCCTCCCTGTGACGCACGGTCCACCCGATCGGGCGGCCGTTGTCCCGAGGGGTGTCTGCTACGCGGGTGTGCCAAACCTGATCCGGCCGTGCGTCCGTGCTCGGGGGGTGGTCGACGTGCCGCCGAAAGCGACGGAGGTCGTGTTGACCGTCGGCCGCGCGCCGTGGTCGGCTCTCCGGATGCCCGCCGCTGACGTCGTCTCCGACACCGCCGCCACCGTCCGCCCCGTCAGCGCGGAGGCCCGCGCGGCCGCCCGCGATCGGCTCGACCGTATGACCAAGCCGCGCGGCTCCCTCGGCCGTGTCGAGGACCTCGCCGTCGCGCTCGCCGGTATCGCCCGCGCGTGCCCGCCGCCGCTGCCGGAACCTGCGGCCGTCGCGGTCTTCGCGGGGGACCACGGCGTGCACGCGCAGGGGGTGACGCCGTGGCCGCAGGAGGTCACCGCGCAGATGGTGGCGAACTTCCTGGCGGGCGGGGCGGTGGTGAACGCCTTCGCCCGGCAGGTCGGGGCGAGCGTCACCGTGGTCGACGTCGGTGTCCGCACCCCGCTCGACGCGCACCCCGACCTGCGGCACCGCCGGGTCGCCGACGGCACGGCCGACCTGACCGCCGGGCCGGCGATGAGCCGCGACCAGGCGCGGCGGGCCGTCGAAGTCGGCATCGCGGTCGCCCGTGAGCTCGTCGCGGAGGGGCACGGATGCCTGGTCACGGGTGACATGGGCATCGCCAACACGACGGCCGCCGCCGCGCTGATCTGCGCGTTCACCGGCGCGGACCCGGCGGTCGCGACCGGTCGCGGGACGGGGATCGACGACGCGACGCTCGCGCGCAAGACCGCCGCCGTGCGGCGCGCCGTGGACCGGCACCGCCCCGACCCGGCCGACCCGCTCGGGGCCGTCGCCGCGGTGGGTGGCCTGGAGCACGCCGCGCTCGCGGGGTTCGTCCTCGGCGGGGCGGCCGCAGGCGTGCCCGTGCTGCTCGACGGTGTCAACGCCGGCGCCGCGGCGCTCGTCGCCGCGGCGCTCGCACCCGACGCCGTCGGCTACTGCCTCGCCGGGCACGTGTCCGCCGAGCCCGGTCACGCGCTGGCCCTCGCCGCCCTGGGGATCATCCCGCTGCTGGACCTCGGGATGCGCCTCGGTGAGGGGACGGGGGCGCTCCTCGCGCTGCCGGTCGTGGCGGGTGCGGCGCGGGCGTTGCAGGACGTCGCGACCTTCGACGCGGCGGGAGTGGCCGACAAGACCGGCGACTGAATCGATACGGTCAACAATAGGTCACGACTCGGACACGGGATGTAACGTCGTGCGTGGTGCGGCGAACGTTCTCACGAACGATCCCGCTCGGGATCCGCGGGGAGGACGATCCACGTGAGCGACGCCCGAACGCCGCAGGCGACGTCCGCGGAGCGTTCGTCCCCGCCGTGTCCGCCGGTCGGGCGCCCCGCCCCGGGACCCGCCGTCCGCGAGACCGCGCAGGGCACCTGGTACCTCCCGGCCGACTGCCCGGGGTCGCTGCTGCGGGTTCCGGTCGGCGTCGATGCGGGCGCGATCCGCCGCCTGCGCCGGCTGGGGCTGCCGGGCCTGATGCCGATCGTCACGATCTTGGAGGACGAAGGCCGGGTCTGGGTCGCCACCCCGGTGCCGTCCGGCCCGACCGTCGACGACCTGCTCGCTCGCGGGCCCGGCCTCGGCCTCGGGCCGGGCGACGCGGCGGCGGTCCTCGGAGCGGTCGGACGTTCGCTGAGGGCGCTGCACACCCGCGGCCTCGGGCACGGCGCGCTCCACCCGTCCGAGATCGTGATCGCTCCCGACGGCGCGCCGCTGCTCGTCGCGGTGACCACCGGCCCGGGGCACCGCGAGTGCGACCTCGCGGCCTGGGCGGACCTCGCGTGGACCCTGGCCGACGCGTGGTGCGGCTCGGACGCCGTGGTGGCCGGTGAGCTGCGCGGGTGCGCAGACCTCGCCGAGGTCGTCGGGCTCGGTGCCGCGCTCGGGGCGCTGCCGTTCGCGACGGGCGGCGTCGGGCGGCAGCGCGCGGTGCGCAGCTGGACGGCCGGGACGGCGTGCGCTGCCGGCCAGATGCGGTGACCGCCGACCTCGACCGGGTTGGCGATCCC
>JAEUJO010000197.1 GCA_016794615.1 Pseudonocardia sp.
GACGGTCGCAGCAGTCGCTGATCGTCGGGACACCGCCTAGGCTCAACGGCCTACCGGAGCCGGAGAGCAGGTGGGGGTCGTGGTGGGGCACGGAAAGGCCGAGTTCGTGGTGGTGGCCAACCGGCTACCCGTCGACCTCGAGCAAGGGCCCGACGGCTCGGACAGCTGGAAACGCAGCCCGGGTGGGCTCGTCACCGCTCTGGAGCCGATCCTGCGCTCGCGACGCGGGGCGTGGGTCGGCTGGCCCGGGCTGGCCGATGCGCAGGCCGACCCGTTCGAGGACGACGGCCTGGAGCTCCACCCCGTGGACCTCACGGCCGACGACGTGGAGAACTACTACGAGGGCTTCTCCAACGACACGCTCTGGCCGCTCTACCACGACGTCGTCGTCCCGCCGTCGTACCACCGGCACTGGTGGCAGGCGTACGTCCGGGTCAACCAGCGGTTCGCCGAGGCCGTCGACACGGTCGCGGCCGAGGGTGCGACGGTCTGGGTGCAGGACTACCAGCTCCAGCTGGTCCCCGGTCAGCTCCGTGATCGCCGCCCGGACCTGCGGATCGGGTTCTTCCTGCACATCCCGTTCCCGCCGGTCGAGCTGTTCCACCAGCTCCCGTGGCGCGAGCAGATCGTCCGGGGGTTGCTGGGCGCGGACCTCGTCGGCTTCCACACGCCGGGAGGTGTGCGCAACTTCCGCACGCTTGCGACCCGCCTCGCCGGGGCGACCGCCGGGCACGGCGGCGTCGTCTACCGCGGTCGCGACGTGAAGCTCGGCGCCTTCCCCGTCTCGATCGACTTCGTGGCGCTCGACAAGCTGTCCCGCACACCCGAGGTCATCGCCCGGGCCGCGGACATCCGACACGAGCTGGGCGACCCGCGCCACCTGCTCCTCGGCGTCGACCGGCTCGACTACACCAAGGGCATCAACGTGCGGCTGCGCGCCTTCGAGGAGCTGCTCGCCGAGGAGCGGATCTCGGCGGACGACACGGTATTCCTGCAGATCGCCACGCCGAGCCGGGAACGGGTGGAGCACTACGTCCGGCTGCGCGCCGAGATCGAGCAGACCGTCGGCCGGATCAACGGCGAGCACAGCTGGATCGGCCGGACGCCGCTGAGCTACCTGCACCAGTCACTGCCCCGGGAGGAGCTGACGGCGTTCTACCTGGCCGCGGACGTCATGCTCGTGACGCCGTTGCGCGACGGGATGAACCTCGTGGCCAAGGAGTACGTCGCCTGCCGTCACGACGACGGGGGCGTGCTCGTGCTCTCCGAGTTCACCGGTGCCGCCCGCGAGCTGACCAGCGCGCTGCTGGTGAACCCGCACGACACGGACGGGGTCAAGGCGGCGTTGGCGCGGGCGGTGGAGATGCCACCCGACGAGGCGCGCAGGCGGATGAGGACGCTGCGCCGCCACGTCAAGCGCCACGACGTGGACCAGTGGGCGCACGGGTTCCTCGACGCCCTGGGGATGCCGACGTGACGGCCCTGGACTCGGCACTGCGGGAGCTGGCGCGGGTGCCGACGCTGCTGGTCGCGCTCGACTTCGACGGTGTGCTGGCCCCGCTCGTGCAGGACCCGTCGTCGTCGCGGCCGCTGCCCGGCTCGGCGGCCGCGGTCCGTGGGCTCGCGGACCTGCCGGCGACGACCGTCGCCATGCTGTCCGGACGGGGGCTGGACGACCTGCGCACCGTGTCCGGGTTCACCGCGCCGGTCCGGCTGGTGGGCAGCCACGGCGGCGAGTTCGACGACGGCGCGCTCGAGCTCACCGATGCCCAACGCGATCTGAAGGACCAGTTGTCCGCCGCGGTCCGGCAGGTCGTCGACGGCGAGCCGGCGGCGCGGCTGGAGTACAAGCCCGCGGCGGTCGTCGTGCACGTCCGCGGGGCGGAACCGGCGGTCGCGGAGCGGGTCCTCGACGCCGTGCGCACCGGGCCGGCGCAGCTGCCCGGCGTCGAGTCGACCGAGGGCAAGGCCGTGCTGGAGATGGCGGTGGTACAGGTCAGCAAGGGGGCGGCGATCGACACGCTGCGCAGTCGGCTGGGCGCGGACGCGGTGCTGTTCGTCGGTGACGACGTGACGGACGAGACGGCGTTCACCCGCCTGCGGCCCGGCGACGTCGGGGTGAAGGTCGGTGACGGCGACACGGCGGCGGAGTACCGGGTGGGCGCTCCCGACGACGTCACCGAGCTGCTGGAGACCCTGCTGACGGCACGGTGGGGCTGATCTCACCCACGCTGTGCAGCGGCGTCACAGGCCCGAGAACCAGCGCTCGGCGTCGCGGGGGGTGCAGCTCGTGTGGCCGATCCGCAGCTCGGTCGGCAGCGTCACGCGGCGGGGGCGGATGCGGTCGCCGCGGTCGAGCAGCAGCTCGCCCGCCACCTTGCCCTTCTCCAGGACCGGCTGCCACACCGTCGTCAGCCCGGCGCGCTCGGCCTCCGGCACGCCGTCGAAACCGGTGATCGTCAGCTCGTCCGGCACGACGATCCCCTGCTGCGTCGCGTGGCGCAGCGCGCCGAGGGCCAGGACGTCCGAGGTGCAGACCACGGCCGTCGTTTCGGGGCGCGCCGCGAGCAGCTCCTCCGCTGCGGCCTGCCCCGCCTCCACCGAGTGGTCGAACCGCTCCCACACCGGCACGTCGGACCAGTCGATGCCCACCTCGGCCAGCCCGTCGCGCAGCCCCGCGAGCCGGTTGCGCTGCACGGGGTAGCCGATGGCGGCCTGGCGGGCGGCCGACACCGGGCCGTCGTGGCGCTGGGCGGCCAGCCGCATGCAGATCACGCCGATGCGCCGGTGCCCCAGCCCGGTGAGGTGCCGGGCCAGGCCCAGCATCGCGTTCTGGTCGTCCACACCGACCCGGTCGACGCCCTCGACCCCCGTCGGCTGATCACAGACCACGGTGGGCACCGGCCGCTGGAGCACGGCGAGGAAGTGCGGGTCGTCCTCGCGGACGGAGTAGACGACGAAGCCGTCGACACCCGCGCGGTGCACCACGGACACGTCCGCGTGCTCGGGACTGACGGGGACGAGCAGCAGGCCCTGTCCCGCCTGCTCGCAGGCGAGCGCGAGCCCCTCGAGGAAGCCGGTGGCCACGGGGTCCCGGAAGGCGTAGGAGAGAGCCTCGGTGAGCAGCAGCCCGACTGCCCCGGCCCGGCGGGTGCGCAGCGACCGTGCCACGGGATCCGGGCCCGGGTAGCCGAGGCGCCGAGCGGCCTCCAGCACCCGCTCGCGCAGCGGGGCGGAGAGCTGATCCGGCCGGTTGTAGGCGTTCGAGACAGTCGTCCGGGACACACCCAACTCGGCCGCCAGGGACGCGAGCGTGGCGGGCCTGCGCACCTTGGAGGACCCGGACATGAACGCACGGTAGCCGCTGGGTCCCCCACCCGGTACCCCGGGAGCCCGCACCCGGCACGCATCACAGGCTAGAGTGAATCGACAATCGTTGCCATTAACGGAGGTGCCCGGTGACCCTCCCGTCGACGGCGCACGGCACCCGGCCGCCCGCCACCACCGCCGCGGCCGCGGTCAGCCTCCGCGCCGGCCGGCTGTCGTTCGGGGAGCGGACGCTCTGGAGCGGCCTCGACCTCGACGTCGAGCCGGGCGAGTTCGTCGCGGTCCTCGGCCCCAACGGATCGGGCAAGACCTCGCTGGTGCGCGTGCTGCTCGGGCTCGAGACGCTGTCGGCGGGCGAGGTGCGGATCGCCGGTCGGGAACCACGGCGGGGCAGCCCGCACATCGGTTACATCCCGCAGCAGAAGGCGCTGGACCCGGATCTGCCGCTGCGCGGGCGCGACCTCGTCGGGCTCGGCCTGGACGGGCACCGGCCGGGCATCGGCTTCCGCGGACGCCGGATGCGCCGGGCCCGGGTGGACGCGGCGCTGGCCGCGGTCGGCGGAACGAGCTACGCGGACGCGCCGGTCGGGCGGCTCTCCGGCGGTGAGCAGCAACGGCTGCGGGTGGCCCAGGCGCTGGTCGGCGACCCGGCCGTGCTGCTGTGCGACGAACCGCTGCTCTCGCTCGACCTCGCCCACCAGGCCAGTGTCACGGCGCTGATCGACCGGCGGCGGCAGGCGGCCGGCACGGCGGTCGTGTTCGTCACCCACGAGATCAACCCGATCCTGCCGCTGGTGGACCGGGTGCTCTACCTGGTGGACGGCCGCTTCCGGATCGGGCGGACGGACGAGGTGATGACCTCGACGGTGCTGTCGGAGCTGTACGGCACGGAGGTCGACGTGTTGCGCGTGCGCGACCGGCTGGTCGTGGTCGGGGCGGACGGCGCGGACGCCGCGCACTGCCACGGAGATGAGGCATGAACCGGCTGATCTCGTTCGACGGTGTCGGCGAGCTGCTCGCGCTGCCGTTCGTGCAGACGGCGCTGATCGCCTGCGCGGTGCTCGGGCTCGTCGCCGGGCTGCTGGCGCCGCTGATCGTCGCGCGCGGGATGTCGTTCGCCGTGCACGGCACCGCCGAGCTGGCGTTCACCGGTGGCGCGGCGGCGCTGCTCGCGGGGATCGGCGTGCAGCTGGGTGCGGTCGTCGGAGCCGTGGTGGCCGGGGTGGTGTTCGGGCTGCTCGGCCTGCGCCAGCGTGAGCGCGACTCGGTGATCGGGGTCGTGCTCGCGTTCGGGCTCGGCCTCGGCGTGCTGATGCTCGCGCTCTATCCGGGCCGGGCGTCGAACAAGTTCGGGCTGCTGACGGGGTCGATCGTTTCCATCGACGCCACCAACCTGTGGGTGCTCGGCGGGGTGGCGGCCATCGTGATCGCGGTGCTGGCGGTGTTCCACCGCAGGCTGCTGTTCGCGAGCGCGGACGCCGAGGTCGCGACGGCCCGGGGCGTCCCGGTGCGGATGCTGTCGTTGATCTTCGCAGTGCTGATCGGTCTGGTGACGGCGCTGGCGGTGCCGGTGGTCGGGGCGATTCTCGTGCTCTCGGTCATGATCGCCCCCGGGGCGGCCGCGACCCGCGTGACGGCGAACCCGCTGCTCGCGACCGCGCTGGCGGTGGCGTTCGCGGAGCTGGCCCTGGTGGGCGGCACGCTGCTCTCGCTGGCCCCGGGGCTCCCGGTGTCGGGCTACGTCGCGGCGATCGCGTTCGCTTGCTACGTCGCGTGCCGGGTCATCGGCCGCGTCCGGGGCCGGGTGCCGGGGCGCGCCATCGGCGGCCGCGTCAGCGGGCCACGCGGCGGCGGCGGGCGACCTCCGCGAGCACCACGCCCGCGGCTACCGACGCGTTGAGCGACTCCACCGGACCCGCCATCGGGATCGAGACCGTGACGTCGCAGGTCTGGCGGACCAGCCGTGACAGGCCCTTGCCCTCCGAGCCGATCACCAGCACCAGCGGATCCGCCGCCAACTCGAAATCGTCGAGCGCGACCGATCCCTCGGCATCGAGACCGGCGATCATCAGCCCGGCGGTGGCGTACTCGCGCAGGGTGCGCGTCAGGTTCGTCGCCCGCGCCACCGGCAGCCGCGCGGCGGTGCCCGCCGACGCCCGCCAGGCCACGGCCGTCATGCTCGCCGAGCGCCGCTGCGGGACCACGACGCCGTGCCCGCCGAACGCGCTCACCGAGCGCACGACCGCGCCGAGGTTGCGCGGGTCGGTCACCCCGTCCAGCGCGGCGATCAGTGCGGGGCCGGCGCCGTCCGCGGCCGCCTCCAGCAGGTCGTCCGGATGGGCGTACTCGTAGGCCGGCACCTGCAGGGCGACTCCCTGGTGCAGCGCCCCGCCCGCGATCCGGTCCAGGTCGTTGCGCTGCACCTCCAGGATCGCGATCCCCGCGTCCGCCGCCAGTTGCACGGCCTCCGCGATCCGCTCGTCCGCGGTGGTACCCAGCGCGACGTGCAGGACCGTGGCGGGAACGCCGGCACGCAGGCACTCGACCACCGGGTTGCGACCGAGCACGGTCTCCGGTGCGTCGTCGTCACGGCGCCGCTTGGCAGTGGCCGGACGGCCGCGGTCGGTGCCCTTCGCGGCATACCGGGCCGCCGAGGCGGCACGCCGCTGCGCCGGGTGCCCCTTGCGCATCTCGGCGGGCGGGGTCGGGCCGCGGCCCTCCAGCGCGCGGCGGCGCTGGCCGCCGGACCCGACGACCATCCCCTTCTTCGTGCCGTCCTTGCGCGTCGCTCCGCGACGGTGGGAGTTGCCGGCCATGTTGTACCCCGTCCAGGGAGGTTGTTGCGATCATCGGTGGAAGCAGGCGTTCGCCGGTCGGCCCTCCTGCCGGACGCGGCCGTCAGGCACGCACCCCGCCGGCGGACAGCACCCTACGTGCGGAGTCGGCGCGCCTGACGGCTGCGGTAGGGCGGCTGAGCCGCCGAGAGACGCGGTGGACCATCCGGGCGGGGCACTACGAATCCTTCAGCGACCAGGTGGGGCCGTCGGGTGAGTCCTCGACGGCGACGCCCGCGGCGGTGAGCCGGTCCCGCACGGTGTCCGCAACGGCGAAGTCGCGGCGGGCCCGCGCCTCCTGCCGCTGCGCGAGCAGGTCGCCGACGAGCGTGTTGAGTGCGGCCGCGGTGGCTTCGTCCGTCCCGGCGGTGACCCAGTGAGGGTCCAACGGGTCCAGGCCGAGCACGGCGGTCATGGCGCGGACGGCCGACGCGTGGTTCGCCGCAGCGACGCGGTCGCCCGCGTCGAGCGCGGTGTTGCCCTCTCGGACGGCGCCGTGGACGACCGCGAGCGCGCCCGGCGTGCCCAGGTCGTCGTCCAGGGCGGCGGCGAACCCATGCGGCAACGTCGACGTCGGCTCGGGCCGGCCGACCCGCTCCCGCACCCGATGCACGAACGACTCGATCCGCCGGAAGGCGGCCACGGCCTCGTCGAGCGCCGCGTCCGAGTACTCGATCATCGAGCGGTAGTGCGGGGCGACGAGGTAGTAGCGCAGCTCGACGCCGCGCACCCGGCGCAGCAGCGCGTCGATGGACAGCGTGTTGCCCAGCGACTTGCTCATCTTCTCCCCGCCGAGGGTGACCCAGGCGTTGTGCAGCCAGAACCGCGCGAACGGGTCGCCGACCGCGTTGCTCTGCGCCCGCTCGTTCTCGTGGTGCGGGAAGACGAGGTCGATGCCGCCGCCGTGGATGTCGAACGTCGGCCCGAGGTAGAAGGTCGCCATCGCCGAGCACTCCAGGTGCCAGCCCGGCCGGCCCGGCCCCCAGGGCGTCGACCACGCCGGTTCACCCGGCTTGGCGGCCTTCCACAGCGTGAAGTCGCGCGGATCACGCTTTCCGGCGGCCTCGGTCTCGCCCTGCACGACGTCGTCGAGCCGCTGGCCCGAGAGGGCCCCGTAGTCCGGGAACGACCGGACGTCGAAGTAGACGCCGCCACCCGCGGCATAGGCGTGGCCCGACTCGACCAGCCGCCGCATGAGCTCGACCATCTGCGTGACGTGCCCGGTCGCCCGGGGCTCGACCGACGACGGCAGGCAGCCGAGCGCGTCGTAGGCAGCGAGGAACGCGCGCTCGTGCGTCGCCGCCCACTCCCACCACGGCCTGCGCGCCGCGGCGGCCTTGGTGAGGATCTTGTCGTCGATGTCGGTGACGTTGCGGACGAACGCGACGTCCAGACCGCCCGCGGTGAGCCAGCGGCGGAGCACGTCGTAGTTCAGGCTGGACCGCACGTGCCCGATGTGCGGGACACCCTGCACGGTGGCCCCACACACGTAGATCGACGCAGCCCCGGCCCGCAGCGGGACGAACTCCCGCTGGCTCCTCGTGGCGGTGTCGAACAGGTGCAAGGTCACACTCCCAGGGTACGGACCCCCGACTCGCGCTCAGCTCGCAGGCAGCAGCAATGCGGTCGCAACGGCGGCGAGGCCCTCGCCGCGGCCCGTCAGGCCCAGCCCGTCCGTGGTCGTGCCCGACACCGACACCGGCCCGCCGACCGCCTCGGACAGCACCTTCTCCGCCTCGCCGCGGCGGGTACCGATCCGCGGGGCGTTGCCGATCACCTGCACGGCGGCGTTGCCGACCGTCCAGCCGGCCTCGGCCACCAGCGAGCGCACGTGCTCCAGCAGCGCCAGCCCGCCGACGCCGGCGTACTCGGGGCGCCCGGTGCCGAAGACCGCGCCGACGTCGCCGAGACCGGCGGCCGACAGCAGGGCGTCACACAACGCGTGCGCGGCGACGTCGCCGTCCGAGTGCCCGGCACACCCGTCGACGCTCTCCCAGAGCAGCCCCGCGACCCAGCAGGGGCGGCCGCGCTCGACCGGGTGGACATCTGTGCCGATTCCCACTCTCACGCGTGCTCCCGACCGAGCAGCTCGGCCAGCTCACGCTCCCACACCGAGCGCACGGCGAAGGCCAGCGGGTGCCCGGGCACCGTCGCCGCGGGCTCCCCCGCGACGGCCCACGCCTGCTCGAGCGGCTCGGTGGCGGCGAGCACCTTCGCGAGCACGTCCGTGCCCAGCAACCCGGCCCGAAACGCCTGTGGTGTCTGGAGCACCCGCAGGCCACCGCGGTCCGGGGTGCCGACGACGATGCCCGCGACGTCGACGCGCTTCACCGTGTCCGACAGCGCCAGAACGGGAACGGCTACCGCATGACCGGCGGCCACCGCGTCCATGACGGCAACGGTGAGGGCCGGGGGCGCCAACGGGCGGGCGGCATCGTGGAGGACGATCGGCCCCGGCGTCTGCGCGCACCGCGCAGCCTCGTACGCGTCGGTGTGCACGGCGACGGGCAGGCCGTCGACGAGCCGCTGGGCGGCCGCCTCGACCTCCCGGCCGACGAACAACACGACGCGGTCGACCGACCCGGAGGCGAGTACGGCATGGACGGCCCGGAGGACGGCGGGAACGCCGACCAGCGGGGCGAGGACGTCCGACGGCCCGTCGACACCGGGTCGGTGAGCCACGACCACCGCGACAGTGCCCCGCACCGGGAGCGCGGATGGGTTCAGGAGGCGGTCGCCAGGACCTCGTCGAGCAGGATCTCGGCCCGCTCCTCGTCCGTCCCCTCGGCGAGCGCAAGCTCGCTGACCAGGATCTGCCGCGCCTTGGCCAGCATGCGCTTCTCACCTGCGGACAGGCCGCGGTCCTTCTCACGGCGCCACAGGTCGCGGACGACCTCGGCGACCTTGTTCACATCGCCGGAGGCCAGCTTCTCGAGATTGGCCTTGTACCGGCGCGACCAGTTGGTGGGCTCTTCGGTGTGCGGGGCACGGAGCACCTCGAACACCTTGTCCAGCCCGTCCTGGCCGACCACGTCACGCACGCCGACGACCTCGGCGTTCTCAGCGGGAACACGCACCGTGAGATCACCCTGGGCGACCTTGAGGACGAGGTACTTGCGCTCCTCGCCCTTGATCGTGCGGGTCTCGATCGCCTCGATGAGCGCGGCGCCGTGGTGCGGGTAGACGACGGTCTCTCCGACCTTGAAAACCATTGTGTCCTCTGCCCCTTTCGCTGATGAAAGAATAACACGCCGCCTCCACCCGGCGCTTCCCGGTCCACGCGTCGTCGCAGGTCAGGGGATTGACAAGCGGCGGGAAACGTGCAACGTCGATCTTCGGCGAGCCGCGTGGTGCCACTGCGGCCACCGGCGACTAGGCTGCGCACCTGGTCACCCCCGTGACCGTCCCGGAACTGCACCCGCCATCCACCGCACCGGCGCCCGCACTGCCGTTCCGCCGGGCGTGCTCAGGCAGGAAGGACGACCCCCGTGATCCGCCTTGGAAGCCGCCCCGCGGCCCGTGCAGCCACCCACTCCCGAGTGGCCCTCGTCGCCGCCGCCGTCGCGAGCACGGTCGTGCTCGCCGGCTGCGCGGCCGGCCAGGTCGCGCAGACGGCCTACCAGGTCAACAGCGCCACCGGCGCCACGGTCAACGTCAACAACATCGCGATTCGCGACGCGCAGATCGCGTTCCCGGTCGCGGCCGAAGGCGAGCAGACGGCCGCGGTGTACCGGGCAGGCGGCACCGCACCCGTCGAGATGCACATCATCAACCAGGGCACCCAAGCCGACCGCCTCGTCTCGGCGAGCAGCCCGGTGGCCGCCTCGGTGACGGTCGGCGGGCAGACCGACCTGCCGGGGGGCACGGAGATGGTCGTCGGGGGTGGCTCCGGGACGGGTGGGCAGTCCGCGCCGGGCTCGACCGAGCCGCCCGCGGCCTCGCCGATCGGCTCTCCCGACGCGGGCGCCACCCCCGCTCCGACGAATCCGGCGCTCGAGCCGCCGGACACCTCACCCACCGGCTCCGCCTCGGCGAGCGGTGAGGCTCCGGCCGCCGGGCTGCAGCCGCCGCCCGCCCTCGGCACGCTGGAGCCGAGCACCCGGTTCGCCCAGGTCGAGCTCACCGGGCTGCGCGAAGACATCCAGGCCGGCTTGTCGTACGAGATCGTTCTCACGTTCGAGCAGGCCGGGCAGGTGCGCGTGATGCTCCCGGTCGGCTACCCCGCCTCCCCCCGCAAGCCGGCCGAGCAGGAGTGACCGCACGCGTCCGGTCCGTACGCACCGGCTACCGCTGCGCAGAGTGCGGGCAGCAGGCGGCGCAGTGGGTCGGGCGCTGCCCGTCGTGCCAGGCGTGGGGGACGCTCGAGCAGGTCGCCGCGCCCTCGGGGGCGCGCAAGGTCGCCGCGGGTGCACCGTCGGCACCGGCCCGACGGATCGCCGAGGTCGAGCTCGACACGGCGCGGGCCCGGCCGACCGGGGTACCGGAGCTGGACCGCGTGCTCGGCGGCGGGCTCGTCCCCGGCGCCGTCGTGCTGCTGGCGGGCGAGCCGGGCGTCGGCAAATCGACCCTGCTGCTGGAGGTGGCCGCCAAGGCCGCCGGGACGGGCACCGTCCTGTACGTCACCGGCGAGGAGTCGTCGGGGCAGGTCCGGCTGCGCGCCGAGCGGACCGGGGCCGTGCACGCCGGCTCCCTCTCGCCGGGTGGCGGGGAGCTGTACCTGGCGGCCGAGTCGGACCTGTCCGCGGTCGTCGCCCACATCGACGCCGTGGCGCCGCAACTGCTGGTCGTCGACTCGGTACAGACCATGTCGACGGACACCGCGGACGGTGCACCGGGCGGGGTGACGCAGGTCCGAGCGGTCACGGTGGCGCTCACGGGGCTGGCCAAGGAGCGCGGGCTGCCGGTGGTGCTGGTCGGGCACGTGACCAAGGACGGCTCGATCGCCGGACCGCGGGTGCTCGAGCACCTCGTCGACGTCGTGCTGTCCTTCGAGGGCGACAAGCACTCGACGCTGCGCATGGTCCGCGGTGTGAAGAACCGGTTCGGCCCCGCGGACGAGGTGGGCTGTTTCGAGCTGCGCGACGAGGGCATCGTCGGGATGGCCGACCCGTCCGGGTTGTTCCTGGCCCGGTTCGGCGGCCCGCCGGTGCCGGGCACGGCGGTGACGGTCGTGATGGACGGCCGGCGCCCGCTGCCGGCCGAGCTGCAGGCACTGGTGGCCGGCAAGGACATCCCCAGCCCGCGCCGGGCGGTCAGCGGGTTGGACAACTCGCGCGTGGCCATGCTGCTGGCCGTGCTGGAGCGCCGCGCCGGCGTGCGGCTGCACGACGCGGAGGTCTACGCGGCCACGGTCGGCGGGATGCGGATCACCGAACCGGCCGCCGATCTCGCCCTGGCCATGGCGATCACCTCGGCCCGCCGCGACGTCGCCCTGCCCTCGGACCTGGTGGTACTCGGCGAGATCGGGCTGGCCGGGGAGATCCGCCGGGTGGCCGGGGTCGAGCGACGGCTCGCCGAGGCCGCGCGCCTGGGGTTCGCCCGCGCGCTGGTCCCGCCGGACAGCGGCGTGAAGCGGAGCGACCTGCGGGTGCAGGAGGTCGGCGATGTGGCCCTGGTGCTCGACAACCTGCGTTAGGGGCGTGTGACGGACCGTGCCTGTCGCCATGACAGGGCCGTCCGCGGTGGCTTCACCACGGGAGAGCGCACCGCTGCCGGGGCGGGGACGGCCGCCCGATCATGCATGGGCATGCCCCGCCGACGGCAACGGTGAGCAGCAGCCCGGTCACGGTCACCACAGACGCCAGTACACGCGGGGCAGTGGTCCCATCTCACTCCATGTGGACGGGGCCAGCGAGCCCGGCGGCCGGGTGGCCGGGCACACTCGCCCGGTGCGACTGCACGACCTCGTGTCCGACTGGTATCGAGTACACGCGCGCGACCTGCCCTGGCGCCGCCCCGGCACGACTCCGTGGGGGGTGCTCGTCAGCGAGTTCATGCTCCAGCAGACGCCCGTCGCGCGGGTGGAGCCGATCTGGCGGGAGTGGATGGAGCGCTGGCCGCGCCCCTCCGACCTCGCCGCCGCCCCGCGCGCCGACCTGCTGCGCGCCTGGGGCCGGCTCGGCTACCCGCGGCGTGCCCTGCGGCTGCACGAGACGGCGCAGGTCGTCGCCGAACAGCACGGCGACGTCGTCCCGGCGAGCGTGGAGGCGCTGGAGGCACTGCCCGGCGTCGGCGCGTACACGGCACGGGCCGTCGCGGCGTTCGGTCATGGTCTGCGTTTCCCGGTCGTCGACACCAACGTCCGCAGGGTGGTCGCGCGGGCCGTGCACGGTGCGGGCGACGCCGGGCCTGCGCGGGTTCGCGCGGACCTCGCCGACGTCGACGCCCTGCTCCCGCCCGATGACGCCGGAGCCGCGCTCGCGTCCGCCGCGTTGATGGAGCTGGGCGCGGTCGTGTGCACGGCCCGAACGCCCGGGTGCACGGCGTGCCCGGCCCGGACGGTGTGCGCGTGGCAGCGGGCGGGCCGCCCGGACTACACCGGCCCACGACGTTCCGCGCAGGCCTTCGCGGGGACCGACCGGCAGGTCCGCGGCCGCCTGCTGGAGGTGCTGCGGGGCTCGCCGGAGCCGGTCGAGCGGGCGGCGCTGGACACCGCGTGGGCCGACGCCGCGCAGCGCGCCCGCTGCCTCGACTCGCTGCTGGTCGACGGGTTGGCCGAGCAGCTCGACGACGGCCGGTTC
>JAEUJO010000198.1 GCA_016794615.1 Pseudonocardia sp.
TCGCGCGGTTCGCCGCCCTCGGCATCCCCGCGCTCAACTACGGCCCGGGGGACCCGAACCTCGCGCACACGCGGGAGGAGTACGTCGATACCGGACAGATCACCCGAAGCGCGGAGGTCCTCCAGCGTTTCCTCTCGTGAGGAAGGGCCGTTCCCGAATTGCCCTTCCGGACACCCGCGCGTCGCCGACCGCGGTCACCACCCTCACTACTGTGACGACATGAACGTGAACGACGCCGCCGCCGGACGAGCTGACGAGGAGCGACCCGGCGGGGAGGAGCCGCACGAGAAGCGGCGCGGCCCGGTGGTGCTGCGGCGCCAGCAGCGCATCGAGTCGAGCACGACCGATCAGCGCCTGCTGGACTCGCGCGGACACAGCGACTGGGTGCACACCGACCCGTGGCGGGTCCTGCGGATCCAGGCGGAGTTCGTCGAGGGTTTCGGCATGCTCGCCGAGCTGCCGCGCGCGGTGACGGTGTTCGGCTCGGCTCGCACCCCACGCGAGCACAGCGAGTACGCGCTCGGCCGGGAGCTGGGCGCCGCGCTGGCCCGCGACCACTTCGCGGTGATCACCGGCGGCGGGCCCGGCACGATGGAGGCGGTGAACCGCGGTTGCCAGGAGGCGGGCGGCCTGTCGGTCGGGCTGGGCATCGAGCTGCCGTTCGAGCAGGGCCTCAACGACTGGGTGGACCTGGGCATCAACTTCCGGTACTTCTTCGCCCGCAAGACCATGTTCGTCAAGTACTCCCAGGCCTTCGTGTGCCTGCCCGGCGGCTTCGGCACGCTGGACGAGCTGTTCGAGGCGCTGACCCTCGTGCAGACGAAGAAGGTCACGAAGTTCCCGGTCGTGCTGCTGGGCACCGAGTACTGGGGCGGGCTCTACGACTGGATCGAGCGCACCGTGCTCAGCCACGGGAAGATCGGCGCGATCGACATGAAGCTGCTCTACCTCACCGACGAGGTCGACGACGCGGTCAAAGTGGTGCACGAGGCCTACCGAGCCTGGGAGGACACGCACTGACATCGCGCGCACCGAGGGTCTGCGTCTACTGCGCCTCTGCGGACGGCATCGCGCCCCGCCACCTCGCGCTGGCCCGAGCGGTCGGCGCGGGCATCGCCGCGCGAGGTTGGGAGCTCGTCACGGGCGGCGGCCGGGTGTCGATGATGGGCGCGGTGAACGCCGCCGCGCGGGCGGGTGGGGCGCGAACCGTCGGCGTCATCCCGCACGCGCTGGTCGCCCTGGAGGTCGCCGACGAGGGCGTCGACGAGCTTCTCGTCACCGACACGATGCGTGAGCGCAAGGCGTTGATGGAGGCGCACGCGGACGCCTTCCTCACCCTCCCGGGCGGGATCGGCACGTGCGAGGAGTTCTTCGAGGTCTGGACGGCCGGGTCGCTCGGGATGCACGCCAAGCCGGTCGTCCTGCTCGACCCGGACGGCCACTACGACGGTCTGCTCCGCTGGTTGCACGGGCTGGGCGAGGGTGGGTTCCTGCATGACGGCGCGCTCGCACGGGTAGCCGTGATGCACGACGTGGAGGCCGCGCTGGACGCGTGTGCGCCTGCTCCACGGTCGCCCTGACGCCGAGGCACCGCACGCCGGGTCCACACGGAGGGCTCCCGGAACGGCCACATCCCGGCACTCGACTGCGGTGATGTCCGGAGCACGTGTCGCCACCGGCGCCGACCCCGATCGGGTTCTCGACCGAGGGGGGCTCATGCACCGCGCGACGGAGTGGTTCGCCGACCGCACCGTCCAGGAGCCCGCCTGCGGGAGCGTGCACGCGACCCGCCGCACGGATCCCGTCCGGGCGTGGTGGGATCGGTGCATGGGGACCGCGCTCATCTACCTGCTGGTCGTCGTGGCGGTGGCCGCGGCGGTCTTCGGGATCGCCTCGGCGGTGTTCGGGAGGGGCGAGGAGTTGGCCCCGCTCCCTCCCGGCGCCACCCCCACCCGCCTGCCGGTCGGCGACGTCGGCGGCGACGACGTCCGCGCGCTGCGGTTCCAGCAGGCGGTGCGGGGTTACCGGATGGCCGAGGTCGACTGGGTGCTCGACCGGCTCGCCACAGAGCTGGACCGGGTCGGCGCCGAGCGCGACGACCTGCGGACCCGGCTCGCCGAGGTCGACGCGCCGGCGGGCACCGACGGGCCGCCGTGAGCGAGCCCCTCCGGTGCTCCTGGGCCGGCTCGGCGCCCGAGTACATCGCCTACCACGACGACGAGTGGGGTCGGCCGCTGCACGGTGACCCGCCCCTGTTCGAGCGGCTGAGCCTGGAGGCCTTCCAGTCGGGCCTGTCGTGGCTGATCATCCTGCGCAAGCGGCCCGGCTTCCGGTCGGCTTTCGCCGGTTTCGACCCCGCCGCCGTCGCAGCCTTCGGTGCGGAGGACGTTGCACGCCTGCTCGCCGACGCGGGCATCGTCCGCAACCGCGCCAAGATCGAGGCGACGATCCACAACGCGGGTCGGGTGCTCGCGCTCGACCGACCGCTGGACGAGCTGCTCTGGTCGTTCGCTCCCGTGACCCACGCCCGCCCGGCCACCCCGGCCGACGTGCCCGCGGTCTCGCCGGAGTCGACGGCCATGGCCAAGGAGCTGAAGCGCCGCGGGTTCCGCTTCGTCGGGCCGACGACCTGCTACGCGCTGATGCAGGCCGCCGGGCTCGTCGACGACCACGTGGCGGGCTGCTGGCGGGTAGCCGTTCCGTGACGCCCTGGTCGCACTGGGTGAATCCCCCGTCAGGGCGGCGGTGTTGATCGCTCCGGTTTTCCTCCGGTCCGGGCCATGGGGGAGAATGGACGGAGGATCCCGACCGCGCGCTCTCCCCGGTGCGCCGGCACACCGCAGGAGCATGGTCGGCACGACGAACGATGGGAGCAGCAGATGGCGGCGATGAAGCCCCGGACCGGTGACGGTCCCCTGGAGGTGACCAAGGAGGGTCGGGGCATCGTGATGCGCGTTCCGCTCGAGGGGGGTGGGCGCCTCGTGGTCGAGATGTCGGCCGAGGAGGCAAGCGATCTCGGCGACGCGCTCAAGGCCGCTTCCGGTTGAGGAGAGACCGGGGCCCGGCACTTGCGCGGTCTCGTCCCCCGGTAGCCGCTGCACGACGAACCTACGACCGGTCCGTGGCATTTCGCTGCGGACCGGTCGTCTTTGCTGCGGCCCGGTCGTCTGTCGGACGGACATGTCGTGTGATCTGGTCGAACCCGGTGACTGCAACCGCTTGTGCCCGTTAGGGTCGCCCTCGTGACCGGACGACAGCCTGCCAATGTGCTGGGCATCGTCCTGGCTGGTGGCGAGGGAAAGCGACTGTGGCCGCTGACGGCGGACCGGGCCAAGCCCGCGGTGCCGTTCGGCGGCAACTACCGCCTGATCGACTTCGTGCTGTCGAACATGGTGAACTGCGGGCTGCACCGCATCTGTGTGCTCACCCAGTACAAGTCGCACTCACTGGACCGTCACATCTCCCAGACCTGGCGCCTGTCCAGCGTGCTCGGGCAGTACATCACCACCGTGCCCGCCCAGCAGCGCCTCGGCCGCCGCTGGTACACCGGCAGCGCGGACGCGCTCCTCCAGAGCCAGAACCTGATCTTCGACGAGCGACCGGACTACATCGCGGTCTTCGGTGCGGACCACGTCTACCGGATGGACCCGGCCCAGATGATCGAGGCACACGTCGCGAGCGGCGCAGGGGTCACGGTCGCCGGAATCCGGGTGCCGCGCCTGGAGGCCAGCGAGTTCGGCTGCATCGCCGCCGATCCCGCGGGGCGCATCACGGAGTTCCTCGAGAAGCCCGTCGACCCGCCGTCGGTCTCCGACGATCCGTCGGTCACCTTCGCGTCGATGGGCAACTACGTGTTCAGCACCGAGGTGCTGCTCGACGTGCTGGCGGCCGACTCGGAAGACGGCGACAGCGATCACGACATGGGCGGCGACATCATCCCGCGCATGGTCGCAAAGGGGGAGGCGGGCGTCTACGACTTCGCCGACAACGTCGTGCCGGGTGCCACCCCGCGCGACGCCGGGTACTGGCGCGACGTCGGCACGATCGACAGCTACTACGACGCGCACCGCGACCTGATCTCGGTGCTCCCGGTCTTCAACCTGTACAACCAGGGATGGCCGATCCGCACCGCGGCCTGGCCGCTCGCGCCGGCGAAGTTCGTCGAGGGCGGGATCGCGCAGGACTCGGTGGTCGGGGCCGGGTCGATCATCTCGGGTGCGATCGTGCGGCGGTCGGTGATCAGCCCGGACGTGCGCATCGAGAAGGACGCCGAGGTGTCGGACTCGGTGGTGATGCCGGGGGCGCGCGTCGGCCGGGGCGCGATCGTGCGCGGCGCGATCCTCGACAAGAACGTCCAGGTGCCGGACGGGGTGCTGATCGGGGTCGACTCCGAGGCCGACCGGAAGCGCTACACGGTGAGCCCGGGCGGGATCGTCGTGATCGGCAAGGGCTTCACCGCGTCCTGACTGCGCACGGTGAGCGATCCGGCCACGACGCGTTCGCCCCGCAGTCCGTGCGGGGCGGCGGCCCGCGCCGGATCCCGGCGAGCTACTTGCGGAGCGCGCAGAGCAGGCCGCCGCTCACCGGCAGGAGCACCGGGACGAGACGTTCGTCCTCGCGCACCTGCCGGGCCAGGTCACGGACGGCGAGCGTCGCCGGGTCGGCGGCCGTGCCGTCGTCGAGATGGCCTGCGCGCAGCACGTCGTCGAGCACGACCAGGCCGCCGGGCCGCAGCAGGCGCACGGCCTCGTCGAGGTGGTCCGGGTACTCCACCGGCAGGGAGTCGACGAACACCATGTCGTAGGCGCCGTCCGTGAGCCGGGACAGCACCTCCAGGCCCATCCCGTTGATCAGGCGCAGGCGGGACGGCCCGTAGCCAGCAGCCAGGAACGCCGAGCGTGCGGCCCGCTGGCTCTCCGGGTCGACGTCGATCGAGGTGAGCACGCCGTCCGCAGCCATGCCGCGCAGCAACCAGAGCCCGCTCACCCCGGTGCCGGTGCCGACCTCGACGACGGCGCGGGCACCGATCGTCGCGGCGAGGAAGCACAGCGTCGCCCCGCCCGCGGCACCGATCGGGGTCACGGCCAACCGCTTGGCCCGCTCACGCGCAGCGAACAGCGCATCGTCCTCGGCGAGGTAGCCGTCGACGACGTCGCGGACAAGGTCCGTCGCGGGGTCCGGGCGGCCGTTCATGAACGCGAAGGCTACTGGTCGGGCTGCGACGGGGCGTGCCCCACGTGGCCGCCGTGCCCCGCCCGTGACCCGGCCCGCGCCGGTTCGCGCCGGTTCGCACCGTTTCACAGCCTTCTCTCAGGGCACTCTCACCCCGGGTTCACCGGGCTGGGGCACTCTGGCACCCACGAACCGGCTGCAGAGGAGCCTCGACACCGATGACCAACCGTTCGGCCACCGCAACTCCGGTACGGCCGTCCCCGCGCGGGACGGTGCTTCCGGGCGAGGGCGCCGACTGGACCCCGCCGAGCTGGGACGACGTCGTCCGGGAGCATGCGGACCGCGTCTACCGCCTGGCCTATCGCCTCACCGGGAACCCGCACGACGCCGAGGACCTCACGCAGGAGACGTTCATCCGCGTGTTCCGGTCGCTCGCCGACTACAAGCCCGGCACCTTCGAGGGCTGGTTGCACCGGATCACGACGAACCTCTTCCTCGACATGGTCCGTCGCCGCGCGCGGCTGCGGATGGAGGGCCTGCCCGAGGACTCGGACCGTCTGCCGGGGGGTGGGCCCGAGCCCGAGCAGGTGTTCTCCGACACCCATCTCGACCCCGCCCTGCAGGCGGCACTGGACGAGTTGGCGCCCGAGTTCCGGGCCGCGGTCGTGCTCTGTGACGTCGAGGGGCTGTCGTACGAGGAGATCGGTGCCACGCTGGGGGTGAAACTGGGTACCGTACGGAGCAGGATCCACCGGGGACGGGCCGCGCTGCGTGCAGCGCTGGCGCGGCGCGGCGATGCTGCCGCGGCGGGCGCGACGACGCTAGGAGTGGAGGTTGCCGGATGACCGGTGCGCGCCGGTTCTCGCCCCGCTCCCCGGGCTGGGGGCAGGCGCACCTGTCCCTCGACGCGATCGTCGCTTACGTCGACGACGAGCTCAGCCCCGGCGCCCACGCCCGCGCTCAGGCGCACCTCGACGGTTGTGGCGAGTGCCGCGTCGAGGTCGGCGCCCAGCGTCAGGCCCGGGCCGCCCTGCGCGGCGCAGGTGGCCCGTGCCTCCCGTCGTCCCTGCTGCGCAGCCTGCGGTCGATCCCGGTCGAGACCGAGCTGCCCCCGATGCCGCCGGGTCTCGGTGTCACCGCGGACGGGCAGTTCGTCCTGCTGCGCGACGCCCCGCAGGCCGATCCCGGTGCGGGTCCGATGCCGTGCGAGCACCACATCCACACCTCCGCCTGCCCCGGCCTTCCCCCGGCCGGCCTCGGTCCCGGCCCGGTCGCGGTGCCACGGCGCTTCTCCCGCCGGGCGCGGATCGGTGCGGTGTCGGGCCTTGCGCTGAGCGCGCTGGCCGTCGGTGCGTTGGCCGCCCCGGGTGGTGCGCCGGAGCCCGTGGCTCCGAGCGGAGTCCTCCGCGGCGCCGTCCTGGAGGTACCGGCCCGGCTCAGCCCGCCGCCGACGGACATCCCCGCCACGACGACGGAGGTCACGTCGGCCGATCCCGTGGCGAACCCGGCGGTCCTCGACGCGCGACTGCGCGATCGCCTGAACCGCATCCCCGCCGCGTTCCACCCGGAGCCCTGAGCGCCGGACAGTTGATCCACAAGCTCCGTCCGGCCGATCGGCTACGCGGACTTCACCACTGCTGCGGCACGCTGGGCAACGATGAGTGAGTCGGACGGCGATGCCTGGGCGCGGCCCGCCGCCGGGGCCGACGTCCCGCGCGCTGCGGCGCCGGGGCCGGAGGCGGGATCGAACGGCGCCGCTCCCCGGTTGGGTCCGCGCCCGCTGGACCGGCCCGCGGTCGATGCCGAGTCCGCCGCGGTCTTCGGGCGCCCGGACGGCGTGACCGGCGCCTTCTCGGGCGCCCGCCCGGAGGTGCGCGACGGATCGACGTCGACCGCCCCGCCCCCCGCCGCGCTCGCGCTGGCCTTCGGCCGCCCTGCCGGTGACGGCGCCCCGCTGCAGCGGCCGCCGAACGCCGGCCCGGACGCCGCGCCGGTCGATCCGGCGCTCTGGTCCGCTGCGGACGACCCGTGGCGCGACCCGGCCAGCGCCGCCGTCCTCGGGCCGCCCCCGGCAGTGGGCGGCGTCGCGACCCCGCCTCCGCGCGGTGAGGGCGCCCGGCTGAGCCTGCGCGAGGTCCTGTTCGGCCGCCGGGTGCAGCGGCGGGCGCTCGCGGTCCTCGGGCTGCTCGCGCTGCTCGTCGGTGCGGCCGGCGGTGTCGTCGGGCGGTTGACGGTGGATGGCGCCTCGCGGCTCACCGAGCCCGGTGCCAGGCTGTCCACGGTCACGGAGAGCAAGGAACGGCCGCCGGGATCGGTGGCCGACATCGCCGCGCGCACCGTGCCCGCTGTCGTGTCGCTGGAGGTCCGGGTCGGCGACGAGGCCGGCACGGGCTCCGGGATCGTCATCCAGAGCGACGGCTACGTGTTGACCAACAACCACGTCGTCGCCCCCGCCGCGGCCGGCGCGGGCAGCCGGCTGGACGCGGTCTTCGCCGACGGCACCCGTGCCCCTGCGCGGATCGTCGGCCGGGACCCGAAGACCGATCTCGCGGTCGTCAAGGTGGACGTGGCGAACCCGGTGGTGGCGGCGATCGGATCGTCGGCCGGGCTCGCCGTCGGCGACGCGGTCATCGCCATCGGTTCTCCGCTCGGCCTGGTCGGCACGGTCACCCAGGGCATCGTGAGTGCGCTGGACCGGCCCGTCCGGCTGGACGCGGGCGACTCCGACGCGGTGATCGACGCCATCCAGACCGACGCCGCGATCAATCCCGGCAACTCCGGTGGCCCACTGGTCGACTCCACCGGCGCCGTGATCGGCATCAACACGGCGATCCGCAGCATCGGTGCCACGTCGGGCAACGAGGGCGGCTCGATCGGGCTGGGCTTCGCGATCCCGATCGACACCGCCCGGGCGATCGCCGAGGAGCTGATCCGCACCGGAGCGGTCCGCCACGCCGACCTCGGGGTGAACGCGCGGTCGGTCACCGACGGCGCGACGGACGGGGCGCAGGTGCAGAACGTGACCGCGAACGGGCCTGCCGCCCTCGCCGGGATCATCGAGGGCGACGTCATCGTCAAGGTCGCCGACCGGCCGATCGCCGGGGCGGACGAGCTGGTGGTGGCGGTACGGGAACGGCAACCGGGGGAGACCGTGCCCGTCGACCTGGTGCGCGACGGCCGCCCGCTGACGCTGTCGGTGGTTCTGGCCTCCGACTGACGCGATCCCGGCCGACCCCCCGGGTTCGGCGGTCGCATCCCCCTCCGCGCCGTACCCTGGACCCGTGTTCGAGAGCGTCGGGTGGGGCGAGATCCTCGTGCTGGTCGTGGCCGGGCTGTTCATCCTCGGCCCCGAGCGGCTGCCGTCCGCCGCGGCGTGGCTCGGGAAGACGGTGCGACAGGTCCGCGAGTACGCGACGGGCGCGCGGGACCAGCTCCGCCGCGAGCTCGGCCCCGAGTTCGACGAGCTGCGCAAGCCGCTGGAAGACCTGCGGGGGCTGCGTGACTTCAACCCCCGCAACGCCGTGCGGCAGACCCTCTTCGACGCCGACCCGGATTCCGCGCCGGTCAAGCCGAACGGCTACGCAGGTCCGAACGGATCCTCCGCAGCGGCCGCCGCGGCTCCGCGCCTGAACCCGGGCGAGCGGCCCCCGATCGACCCCGACGCGACCTGATCGTGCCTCCCGGCGCCGGCGGTCAGATCGGCCCGATCACGTTGCGCAACCGCTCGACGCGGGCGGCATCCCAGCCGGGTCCGACGGTCGCGCCCTCGGACTGCAGCACCGCCAACCAGCCGTCGACGTACTCGCGCGAGTAGCTGTGGCCGTGCCCGGGCGGGACGTCGAGCGCGAACGGTAGGTCGAACGTCACCTGCCAGAAGGTCACGAACGGGATCCAGCGCACGGCGCTCACGACGTCGCGCCCGCGCGGCTCCTCGAGCCAGTCGGGGCGGGCGACGATCAGGTCGGTGTTCCACCACACCACCGGATCCGACGGGTTCTGCATGTACAGCACGCGCGCCGCGGTCCAGGGCTGTCCGACGGGCGGCACGGGCTGGTCCGGGTCCGTACTGAACCGGACGGTGCGGCCGTCGTGGAAGATCGGGGAGACCTCGGTGCTGCCGGCGTCGCGGTGGTCGACGAAATCGCGGTAGAGGACGTTGAAGTTCGGCGGCCCGGCCATCAGCGCACCCGACGTCCGGTTGCGCAGGTCGAACTCTCCGCTGAACGCCGCCTCCGCCCCGAACGAACCCAGGCTCTCGCCGCTGACGAACAAGCGGGGCCGCTCGTTCGGCGGCAGGTCCGACCAGCGGGCGTAGACGGCGTCGAACAGCTCCCGTCCTGCGGCGCGGGCGCGGTTCTGGTCCACCAGGTACGACAGCCACGACGGCAGGTAGGAGTACTGCATCGTCACCGTCGCGCTGTCGCCTCCGGTCAGGTACTCCAGCGCGTCCGGGGAGGCGGGGTCGATCCACCCGGAGCCGGTGGTGGTCGCCACCACCAGCACGGACCGCGAGAACCCGCCGGCCCGTTCGAGGTCGTCGACGGCGAGCCGGGCCCGGTCCTCGACGTCCGCCGCCGAGTCGAGGCCCGCGTAGGCCCGGATCGGTGTCTGAGCGGTGCCGCCCGTGATCTCCTCGATCTCGGTGGCGGACGGGCCGCCTGCGACGAAGGAGCGGCCGTAGCGGCCCAGCGAGTCCCACCCGATCAACGAGCCGGGGCCGCCGGAGCGCAGGCCGGAGAGCGGTGGGGTGACGCCGGGCTCGGTGTTCTCGTTCTGCAGGGAGAACACGTGATCCGCGAGCCGCACGGTGCCGTCGACGACCACGCCGTTGACCACCATCGCGGTGCCCACGACGATGACCGCTCCGGTCAGCACATCCGCGGCGCGCGGGCCGATCCAGCGCCGCAACCTGCGGTCGAGGTGGCGGTAGAGCCAGCGCAGGCCGCGGGCGGCGGCGACGAGCGCCACGAAGGGCAGCGCGGTGGCCACCGGCAGCACCAGCAGTGAGGAGATCATCGAGTCCGGGGCGACGCCCATCAGGTCCCGTATGCGGTCCTGCCAGTAGTGACCGAGAACGATGGCGACGGGCAGCGCGACGGCGGTCGCCACGCTGAGCAGTACCCAGGAGCCGGGACGCGGCGTCCGGCCGTCCCGGTCGGCCACGGCCCGCCACGCGGCAGCGGCGAAGACCCCCAGCCCGTAGCCGATGGCGGCGTTGATGCCGCAGACCACGCCCTGGACCAGCCCGCTGCGCGGCAGCAGGGACGGGGTGAACGACAGGCAGGTGAACACCAGGGCGAAGCACAGACCGGGCAGCGTGTAGGGCAGGTGCCGGCGCATCCCGGGCGGGCAGGGCGGTGGTGCGGTGACCACGCGCCCCGGCCCGACCCGGACCGCGTCGCCGCGGACCGAGTCGACCTGGCCCGTCTCGGTCCGCCCGGTGGTTGCGATCGGCCCGGTCATCACCGACGCAGGCTATCGCCCGCTACGGCGTACCCGGCTGCATGATCGACCGCTGCGGATCGTGGTGGTCGTGGCCGGCGCCCTCGCGGTCCGGAACCGGTCCCGACATCTCGGGTCAGCGGCGGACCGGCGAGAGGCCCAGCGACATCCCGGCCAGCCCGCGCGACCGCACCGCGAGCTTCTCGGCGACGGCGCGCATGGCCGTCGCGGCGGGCGAGCCGGGCGCGGCCACCACGACCGGCGTTCCGAGATCGCCGCACTCGCGCACCTGCGGCTCCAGCGGGATCTGCCCCAGCAGCGGCACCTGCACGCCGAGGATGCGCGTCAGCGAGTCGGCGACGACCTGCCCGCCACCGGTGCCGAAGACGTCGATCCGCGAGCCGTCCGGGAGCTCCATCCACGACATGTTCTCCACGACGCCGACCACCCGCTGCCGGGTCTGCACCGCGATCGAGCCCGCCCGCTCCGCCACCTCGGCTGCGGCCTGCTGCGGGGTGGTGACGATCAGCAGCTCGGCGTTCGGGACCAGCTGGGCCGTCGAGATCGCGATGTCGCCCGTGCCGGGGGGCAGGTCGAGCAGCAGGACGTCCAGGTCGCCCCAGTACACGTCCGCGAGGAACTGCTGCAGCGCGCGGTGCAGCATCGGACCCCGCCAGACCACCGCGTCGTTGCCCGCGGTGAACATCCCGATCGAGATGACCTTCAGCCCGTGCGCCTGGGGCGGCATGATCATGTCGTCGACCCGGGTGGGGCGCGCGGTGACGCCCAGCATCCGCGGGACCGAGTGGCCGTAGATGTCGGCGTCCACCACACCGACGGACAGCCCGCGGGCGGCGAGCGCGGCGGCCAGGTTCACCGTCACCGACGACTTGCCGACGCCACCCTTGCCCGAGGCGACGCAGTACACCCGCGTCAGTGACCCGGGCTGGGCGAACGGGATGACGGCCTCGGGCGTGTCGCCGCGGAGGTTCTTGCGCATGTCGGCGCGCTGCTGGTCGCTCATCACGTCCAGGGCGACGCGGACCGACGTGACTCCCGGGACACGCGACACGGCCTCGGTCACCCGCTTGGTGATCGTCTCCCGCATCGGGCAGCCGACGACGGTCAGGTACACCCCGATGTCGGCGACGCCGTCGACCACCACGACGCTCTTGACCATCCCGAGTTCGGTGATCGGGCGGTGGATCTCTGGGTCGTCGACGGTGGCTAGCGCGGCGTACACGGCCTGCTCGACGGTGCCGGTGGCGTTCTGTCCGGTGGTCACGACGACATGCTACGTCCGCTTCCGGCCGCCCTTGGCCGGTGCGCGCGCCGCCAACTCGTCGAGCCGCTCGGCGATGCGGTCCAGCTCACCGCGCAGGTAGTCGCGGGTGGGCACCTCGCCGATCGCCAGTCGGAGCGCTGCCAGTTCGCGGGCGAGGTACTCGGTGTCGGCCTTGGTGCGTGCGGCGCGGCTGCGGTCCTCCTCCAGCGACACCCGGTCCCGGTCGTCCTGCCGGTTCTGCGCCAGCAGAATGAGCGGCGCCGCGTACGCGGCCTGCGTGGAGAACGCCAGGTTGAGCAGGATGAACGGGTACGGGTCCCACTGGTAGGCGACCATCGTCACGTTGAGGACGACCCACACGAACACGACGACGGTCTGGATCGCCAGGAACCGGCCGGTGCCCAGGAACCGGGCGACCCGTTCCGACAGGCGCGCGAAGCTGTCGGGGTCGAGCTCGAGCCTGCGGCGGCCCAGCCGCGGGATGTCGAGGCGGCGGTTCGTGGCTCCGTCAGAGGGTCCCGAAGAACCCCCGGAGCGCGCAGGCGCGCGGGCCGGGTTCCTCTGCACCCGCTCAGGCATCCGCGGCCTCCGTCTGGCCCATCCGGACCGTCGCGCGGTCCGCGGGGTTGTCGTGCTCGTCGGCGAACCGGTCCCGCCAGTTGGTGGGCAGCAGGTGGTCGAGCACGTCGTCGACGGTCACCGCGCCGAGCAGGTGCCCCGCGGTGTCGACGACCGGACCCGCCACCAGGTTGTAGGCCGCGAAGTAGCGGGCGATGCCGGCGAGCGTCTCGTCCGGGGTCAGCGTCTCCAGTTCCCTGTCCAGCACGCCGGCGACCAACTCGTACGGGGCCTCCCTCAGCAGCCGTTGGGCGTGCGCGCAGCCGAGGTAGCGGCCGGTGGGCGTCTCGGTCGGGGGGCGGCAGACGAACACCATGCTCGCCAGCGCGGGTGGGATGTCGGGGTTGCGGATGTGGGCGAGCGCTTCGGCGACCGTGGCATCGGGGCGGAGGATCACCGGTTCGGGAGTCATCAGGCCGCCTGCGGTGTCGGAGGAGTAGCGCAGCAGGCGCCGCACGGGCTCGGACTCTTCGGGCTCCATCAGCTCCAGCAGCTCGGCCGACTCGGTGGCGGGCAGCTCGCCGAGCAGGTCCGCCGCGTCGTCGGGCGCCATGGCCTCCAGCACGTCCGCGGCCCGCTCCCGGCTGAGATGGGTCAGGAGCGCGCGCTGGTCGGTCTCCGACAGCTCCTCGAACACGTCCGCGAGCCGCTCGTCGTCCAGCGCGTCGACGACCTCGTGGCGGCGCTTCTCGGGCAGCGCCGTCAGCGTGCCGGCGACATCGGTGGCACGCATCGTCTCCAGCACCGCGAGCAGGCCTTCTGTGCCCTGCCGGTCGGTGATCGAAAGCCCGGTCACCGAGCGCCAGGGGATCACCCGAACCTCGGGGCGCCGGGTCAGGCGGGTGCGGCGGGTCCGGACGGCGAGCCGCCCGACCACCCAGTCCCGGGTGCGGGTGGGCTCCATCGCGGCGTCGACGACGATCACGTCCTCGCCCGTGTCCGCGATCCGGACCGGGGCGTCGAGGAGCTGGCCGACGATGAGGGTCTCGTTGATCCGCTGCACGAAGTGGCGCAGGCTCACCGACCCGGTCGCGAGCGTGATCGCACCGGGGTCGACGCCGGTGACCCGCAGCATCGGCACGAAGATCCGGCGCCGCGTCGCGACGTCGACGACGAGCCCGAGCACCCGCGGCGGGTTGTTGTCGACGCGCACGGCGGCGAGGACGTCGCGCACCTTGCCGATGCGCGCCCCGTCGGGTCCGAAGACGGCGAGACCCACCAGTTGTGCGATGAAAACGCGGGTGGCGGCCACCCGGAGGAGCGTAGTGCGGACCGCCCCGGCGATCATCCAACCCGCTGCGTGTACCCGATCGTCCGGTAGGACGGGTTCATGGAGTTGCACTTCGACATCGTCGACGTCTTCACGGATCGCCCGTTCGCCGGCAACCCGCTGGCGATCGTGCACCGGGCGCGCACGCTGACCGCGCGACAGATGCAGGCGCTCGCCGCGGAGTTCGGGTTCTCCGAGACGGCGTTCACGCTGCCGCCGACGTCCTCGCGCGCCACGTACCGCCTGCGGATCTTCACCCCGACCCGCGAGCTGCCGTTCGCGGGCCACCCCAGCATCGGCGCGGCCTGGGCGCTGGGGTTCGCCGACGTGATCCGCATCGGGGACGTCGTGCAGGAGTGCGGGGCGGGGCTGCTGCCCCTGCAGGTCGACCGGGACGGAGCACGCCTGGTGGGCGGGACGCCGGTGGTCGGACCGGACCGGGACGGCGCGCAGCTCGCGGGAACGGTGGGGCTCACCGTGAACGACCTCGACCCGGCCCTACCCCCGGGCGTCGCGTCGGCCGGTGTGCCGTTCGCGTTCCTGGCGGTGACGCCCGAGGCGGTGGCGTGCGCGGTGCCGGACCCGGGTGCGGTCGCGCGGGCCACGGCGGAGCTGACCGGGCTCGCGGTGGTGGCGGTCGACCGCGAGAAGGGCACGGCGCACCTGCGGATGTTCGGCCCGCAGGTCGGCGTCACCGAGGATCCCGCAACGGGCTCGGCGGCGGTCGCGCTCGGCGTCCACCTCGCCGCGCGGGGTGCGCTCCCCGAGGGCCGGTCGGTGGTCTCGATCGCGCAGGGTGCCGAGCTCGGGCGGCCCTCGGCCTTGACGCTGCAGGTGGACGTGGCCGGCGGGGCCGCGGTGGAGGTCGCGGTGCGGGGCGGGGTGCGGATGGTGGCGAGGGGCGAGCTGCTGGCGCTGCCGGAGCCGTAGGCTGTTCGACGCGTGAGAGGCGGGTCACGGGCGCCGCCGCAGGGCGGGGTGGCGTGTCAGCATCGTCGCACCCGCCGCCGCAGTCGCCCTCGTCGAGGAGGAGTCGTCCGTGACCACCCCCGTCACCCGTGCCCGCCGGTCCTGCCTGGCAGTGCCGGGCTCCAGCCAGAAGTTCATCGACAAGGCGCGGACGCTGCCGGCCGACCAGGTCTTCCTCGACCTCGAGGACGCGTGCGCGCCGCTGGCCAAGCCCGGCGCCCGCAAGACGATCGTGGCGGCGCTGAACGAGGGCGGCTGGGGCGACCGGCTCCGCGTGGTGCGGGTCAACGACTGGACCACCGAATGGACCTACCGCGACGTCGTGGAGGTCGTGGAGGGCGCGGGCCCGAACCTGGACGCGATCATGCTGCCGAAGGTGCAGACACCGCAGCAGGTCGTGGCCCTGGACCTGCTGATGACCCAGATCGAGAAGACCATGGGCTACGAGGTCGGGAAGATCGGGATCGAGGCGCAGATCGAGAACGCGCTGGGGCTGACCAACGTCAACGCGATCGCGACGGCGTCGCCGCGGGTCGAGACGATCATCTTCGGCCCGGCCGACTTCATGGCGTCGATCAACATGAAGTCGCTGGTGGTGGGGGAGCAGCCGCCCGGGTACGACGTGGGTGACGCCTACCACCACATCCTGATGAGCATCCTGATGGCGGCGCGGGCGCACGACAAGCAGGCGATCGACGGGCCGTACCTGCAGATCAAGGACGTCGACGGGTTCCGGCGGGTGGCCGGCCGCTCGGCGGCGCTGGGCTTCGACGGCAAGTGGGTGCTGCACCCGGGCCAGATCGACGCGGCGAACGAGGTGTACTCCCCGACGCAGGCCGACTTCGACCACGCGGAGGACATCCTCGACGCCTACGCGTACTGCACCTCCGAAGCGGGCGGCAAGCGTGGCGCGGCGATGATCGGCGACGAGATGATCGACGAGGCGTCGCGGAAGATGGCGCTGGTGATCTCGGGCAAGGGCCGCGCGGCGGGCATGAAGCGCACGAACCCGTGGACCCCGCCGGAGAGCTGAGCGCCACGACCGGCGCGTGCGGGGCGTGCACGGCCGGCTGATCGCCGCGAGCGTCGGCTCCGGGATGTGATCACCGCAGTGGAGCGACGACCGCGGGGACCTTCGGCAGCCCGAGGCGCTCGGCGGCCTGGTCGAGCTCCCGGAGCACGTCGACCGCAACGAGGTACGGGCGCTGCAGGACGAGTGCGGCGCGCGGCCGGACGAGGTACCCAGCCGAGCTGCGAGAGACGGTGCCGGCGTTCCAGGTCACGCCGGGCCCGCTCCGGCTTCAGGTGCTCCTCCGCGGCGGAGTAGTCGGCGAGCACGCCGCGACCGGCGACCAGGAGGTACGCCGCCTGCGAGCGCAGCGCGAGGTCGACCGAGGCATCGGCGCTCACGTACACGTCAGTGAACAGGCGGAGGAATCCCGGCCCGCGCAGGCGGCCACGGGTCAGATCGCCGTCGGCAACGGCTCGGGAACCACGGAACGGGCGCTCGACCATGAGGTTCGGACGGATCCCGGCGGTCGTCGGTTCCGCATGAGCCGAATGACCGTCGCGACCGTCGCCCAGCGGCGGTGATCACAGCCCTGGAGAGACGCCCACGGCGATCAGACAGCCGGACGGCGGCGATCACGGCGATCACGGAGGTGAGGACGTTCACAGGGGGGAGCATCCGGACCGGGAGATACTTCGGGGGACCGCCCAGCGCCGGGTGTGCGTGCCCGGTCCGTGCCAGCTTGGAGGCACCCATGGCCCGCCTCGCCCAGACCGCCGGTCTCACTGAGATCCAGCAGGAGATCCTCTCCACGGTCAAGACCTTTGTGGACAAGGAGATCATCCCGCACGCGAACGCCCTTGAGCACGCGGACGAGTACCCGGCCGACATCGTCGAAGGCATGAAGGAGATGGGGCTGTTCGGCCTCACGATCCCCGAGGAGTACGGCGGGCTCGGCGAGTCGCTGCTGACTTACGCCCTGGTCGTCGAGCAGATCGCGCGGGGGTGGATGAGCGTCTCCGGAGTGATCAATACCCACTTCATCGTGGCGTACATGCTCACCCAGCACGGCACGCCCGAGCAGAAGGCGAAGTACCTGCCGCGCATGGCGGAGGGGGACGTGCGCGGATCGTTCTCGATGTCCGAGCCGGACCTCGGCAGTGACGTCGTGGCGATCAAGACCAAGGCCGTCGCCGACGGCGACGGGTACCGGATCGACGGCGCCAAGATGTGGCTGACGAACGGCGGCTCCTCGAACCTGACGGCCGTGCTCGTCAAGACCGACGAGGGCTCGCCGAAGCCGCACCAGAACCTCACCTGCTTCCTGGTGGACAAGCCCACCGGCTTCGGCGAGGTCGCGCCCGGGCTCGTGGTGCCCGGGAAGATCGACAAGATGGGCTACAAGGGCGTCGACACCACCGAGATGGTGTTCGACGGCTACCGGATCGGCGGCGAGCAGATCCTCGGCGGCAAGCGCGGCGCCGGGTTCACACAGATGATGGACGGCGTCGAGGTCGGCCGGGTCAACGTCGCGGCGCGGGCGTGCGGGATCTCGATCCGGGCGTTCGAACTGGCCGCGGAGTACGCCCAGCAGCGCAGGACGTTCGGCAAGCCGATCGCCGAGCACCAGGCCGTGGCGTTCAAGCTGGCGGAGATGGCCACCAAGGTCGAGGCCGCGCACCTGATGATGGTCAACGCGGCCCGGCTCAAGGACGCGGGCACCCGCAACGACGTCGAGGCCGGCATGGCCAAGCTCCTGGCCAGCGAGTACTGCGCGGAGGTCACGCAGGACTCGTTCCGCATCCACGGCGGCTACGGCTACTCCAAGGAGTACGAGATCGAGCGGCTGATGCGCGAGGCGCCGTTCCTGCTGATCGGTGAGGGTACGTCCGAGATCCAGAAGACCATCATCTCGCGCGGGCTGCTGCGCGAGTACCGCCAGCGCTGACGGCCTGCCCGGGCTGAACGAAAGCGGCGTTCGCTCGGTTCGACCGGGCGAACACCGTTTTCGCCGGGGCGCCGGTCACGGTTCGGTACGGGTGTGATCTCGCGCCAGGTGGGCACGTCGACCGGCGGCCGGGCGTTGGCAGAATAGGTACCCGGGGTAGACCCCGGTACCAGCAACAGGAGGCCCCCGTGAGTACACCGTTCGGTGGTCCCGTACGCACCGCGCCCGGGCTGCCCAACCTGCCGACCCCGCCCACCGGCTGGCCGGTCGGCTCCTACGCCACCTACGCCGAGGCGCAGCGCGCCGTCGACTACCTCGCGGACAGTGACTTCCCGGTCGGCGACGTCACGATCGTCGGGGTCGACCTGATGCTCGTCGAGCGGGTGATCGGCCGGCTCACGTGGGGACGGGTGCTGCTGTCCGGCGCCGCGTCGGGCGCCTGGTTCGGCCTGTTCGTCGGCCTGCTGCTGGGCCTGTTCAGCTCGGGTGAGAACGCGTTCGGCCCGATCCTGGTCGGCCTGATCAGCGGTGTGCTGTTCGGCGTCGTCTTCGCGGCGGTCGGGTACGGCGCGACGCGCGGACGGCGCGACTTCACCTCCGCGAGCCAGATGGTCGCCGGCCGCTACGACGTGCTGTGCCAGCCACGCAACGCCGAGAAGGCTCGCGAGCTGCTCGCCAAGCTGGCGATGGGGCCGGGGACGGCGGCGGACACCCCGCAGAAGTGAGGCCGCCGCGGGCCGCGTCTTCGGGACATCCGGTCGCGGCTCGGTGCCGCCTGCGCGCCGTCGCTCCCCGGATGAGGGATGATGCGAGCCCGTGACCGCTTCTGGGATCGGCCGGATCGACACCCGTTCCGTGCCCCGCGCGTTCGACGACCACGCCGCGAGCTACGACCGCCTGGTCGGCGCCAACCCCGGCTACCACGACCACCTCCGGCTCTCCGCCCAGCGCATGGGGTTGCCGGACGGCGGGCGAGGGCTTCGCCTCCTGGACGTGGGCTGCGGCACCGGCGCGTCCACCGCGGCGCTGCTCGAGGTCGCGCCCGAAGCCGAGATCATCGCCGTCGACGCGTCGACCGAGATGCTGAACGCCGCGCGGGCCAAGAAGTGGCCCGCGTCCGTGACCTTCGTGCACGGCAACGCGATGAACCTCGCGGCAGCGGGGGTGACCGGCTCGTTCGACGGCATCCTCGCCGCGTACCTGGTGCGCAACCTGCCCGCGCAGGACATCGCGCTGCGCTCGTTCCACAACTTCCTCAAGCCGGGCGCGCCATTCGCCGTGCACGACTACTCGGTGCGCGACTCCGCGCGCAGCAGGAGGACCTGGACCCTCGTCTGCTGGACGATCATCATCCCGATGGGCCGCCTGCGCACCGGTTCCGGCGGGCTCTACCGGTACCTGTGGCGCAGCGTGCTGCAGTTCGACGGGGTCAAGCGGCTGGCGCAGCGGCTGCGGGACGCCGGGTTCGTCGACGTCCGGTGCCAGACGGTGGGTGGCTGGCAGCAGGACATCCTGCACACGATCCTGGGCCGGCGCGCGCCGGAGAAGGAGATCGCGCCGCTGCCGCCGTCGTTGGCCGAGCTGGAGACGCCGCCGACGGGGCTCCCGCTGTAGCGTCCCGGATGTAGCGAAAGCGGCGTTGGGTGCACTCAACGCACCGAAAGCCGCTTTCGCTACATCGGTGCGGCCGGTGCGGGCGCCGTCAGCGGGCGGCGCGCTGGGCGTACCGGCGCTCGGCGTAGGCGATGTCGTCGCGCCACAGTCGCTTCGCCGCCGCCGCCACCAGCGGCCGCACCGCGGCGGCCACCCGGTGGAGGTGCCGGAAGCCGGCCCGCTCCGAGTGCGCGACCACGGCCTCGATCACGGCGGTGCGCGGCAGGCCGTCGCGACCCGGACGCAGCGGGGTCGCGTGTGTCTCGACGACGCTGCCGGCTCCCTCGCCGTCGACGATCTCCATCGTCACCGTGCGCGGGTCGGGGCAGCTGAACTCGGCGTGCACCGGAACGCCGTAGCGCCTGCCGACGGTGAACGTCACCTCGACGAGGAACCGGTCCTCGGCGGGCGGGCAGTCGAGCGGCGGAGCGCTCCGCACCCGCAGCGCGGTGAACGAGTACGGGTGGAACCACGCGCCGTGCCAGGGGTCGAGCCGGTTGGCGACGACGTCCTCGGGCTCGCACCGGCCGATCACGGTGGCGACGGTGGCCAGCGCTGCGTCGGCAGGCGGGCGCGGGCCGAGCACGGGGGCCGCCGTCGGGGCCTGCCCGTCCTCGCCGAGCCGCACCCAGACGAGCGCGCCGTCGTCGTAGGTGGCGAACGTGCGCCAGCCCCGGCGTCCTTCCGGGCCCAGCGGCATGCCGTGCCAGCGGCAGACGAGGGCGTCGCCGACCACCGGGGCATCGCACAGCGCCGCACCCAGATGGGGGCAGGCGCCCGGGCCGGCGTGCAGCGTGCCGTCCGCGGAACGCCACACCACCACCTCGCGCCCGGCGACGGGACGGCCGAACGCCCGGCCCGGCCGGACCTCCCGGCTGCCGGCGACGACGTACCAGCCCCCGGACGGTCGAGCCTGCGCCCGGTTCACGGCGGCGCGGATCAGTCCGGGCTTGGCATCGGCCCAGGTGGGTTTCTGATCGGCCCAGGCGGGCCGATGCAGGCGGCGAAGGGGGTTCGCCGCACGAGCCGGTTTGACGGCGGGCAGCGCGTCGACGGACGTGGACGCAGCCGCATCGGGCCCGGTCGGCTGGTGGGCACTCACCCGCGCAGGCTATGCCGGAGCGCCCGATCCGGCGATCCGGCCCCGCGCAGTCCGAGCGAAAGCGGCATTCGCTCGATCAGCCACGACCACCCCCGCGGATCACAGCCATTGGTTGCGCCGGAACACCCGGAACAACAGCAGGCAGGACACCGCGGTGACGGTCAGCAACACCGAGAATCCGTAATGCCAGTGCAGCGCGGGCATGTCGTCGAAGTTCATGCCGTAGATGCCCGCCGTCATCGTCGGCACCGACACAATCGCGACCCAGGAGGTGATTTTCCTCATGTCACCGTTCTGCTGCATCGTGATCTTCGCCAGCGCGGCGTCGACCAGCGACGTGAGCAGCTCGTTGAACGAGGCGATGCGCTCGGTGACGGTCACCAGGTGGTCATCGACATTGCGGAAGTACGAGCGCACCTCGTGCGGCACCAGCGCGCTGTAACCCTCCGTCAACTTGCGGACGGGGCCACCCAGCGGGACCACCGCCCGGCGCAGCTCGAGCACCTCGCGCTTCATCGCGTAGATCCGCTCGGAGTCCGGCGCGGAACGCGGCGTGAACACCTCGCGCTCGAGGTCGTCGATGTCGTCCCCGATCGCCTCCGTGACGGCCAGGTAGCCGTCGACGACGTGGTCCGCGATCGCGTGCAGCACCGCGGCCGGTCCGAGCGCGAGCTGCTCGGGATCGGCTTCCAAGCGGCGGCGGACGTCGTGCAGCCCGGAATGGTTGCCGTGCCGGACCGTGATCACGAAGTCCCGGCCGACGAAGACCATGACCTCCCCCGTCTCGACGACCTCCTGGCCGGACTGTGCGCCGCAGTAACGGATGGTCTTGAGCACCATGAACAGCGTGTCGTCGAAACGCTCGAGCTTGGGCCGCTGATGGGCGTGCACCGCGTCCTCGACGGCCAGCTCGTGCAGCCCGAAGACCTCCGCGATCCCGGTGATCTGCTCCTCGGCCGGCTCGTGCAGCCCGATCCACACGAACCCGTCGTCCCGGTGGCGTACCTCGGCGAGTGCGCGGTCGTGGGCGAACCGCCCGGGCAGGCGGACGCCGTCGACATAGACGGCGCAGTCGACCACGTGGGCGGACAGCGGCACGTGGAACTTCGGCAGCAGCGACGGCCCCGACCGCACGCGGGTGGCGCGGAGGCCAGGGCGGATGGACGACAGCGGCGTCACGGGGACCTTCCAAGGTGCAGGCACGCGCCGAGGGCGGCGCGGTGAACGACGGCGCGCGGCAGCGCGCACATGGAGCCGTCGCGTCCCTGCGACCCTGAGGTCAGCCGGCCGGTGGCAGGCGGAGGTCGGGGACGCGGCAGATACTGGAACCGGGTGCAAGATGCACCGCGTCACCTCCACCAGCTGTGTGCCAGACCACGGATCGATCACCGGGTCCGCGGATAGATTACTCCATGCTCGGCCCCTTCCCGGTCCGGGCGAGCCGATACCAACGGGGGCATCGAGTGCAGTTCGGGCGGTACTACGAGGAGTTCGAAGTCGGGGCCGTGTACAAGCACTGGCCCGGAAAGACCGTCACCGAGTACGACGACCATCTGTTCTGCCTGATCACGATGAACCATCACCCGCTGCACCTGGACGCGCACTACGCGCAGGAGACCACCGACTTCAAGCGCAACGTCGTGGTGGGCAACTACGTCTACTCCCTCCTGCTGGGAATGTCGGTGGCGGACGTGTCGGGAAAGGCGATCGCGAACCTCGAGGTCGAGTCGCTGCGCCACATCAAGCCCACCTTCCACGGCGACACGCTCTACGGCGAGACCGAGGTGCTCGACAAGACGCCGTCCCGCAGCAAGGACGACCGGGGCGTCGTGTACGTCGAGACCCGCGGCTACAACCAGGACGGCACGGTCGTCTGCGTCTTCCGGCGGAAGGTCATGGTGCCCACGCGGGCCTACGGCGACGAGCGCGGTGGCGAGCAGCCGGGGCGGCCCGTACCGAAGGGGTGAACCCGGTGTGGCGTCCGCGGTTCACCCGGCGGGCGCCCGGACGGGCTGACGAGGCGTTCAGGAGCGGGGAAGGGCTCCCCACTCGGTCAGTGTCTCGAGCAGTCCGTGGACGAGCGGGAGCGCCGCCATGGCTGTGCGATCGACGAAACGGGCGTCCAGTGCGTCGTCACCGGCGTGCAGCGGACCGTCGACGACGGTGCACAAGTAGTCCGCGATGGCGAACGGTCCGCGCACGACACGGCCCACCAACTCGCCGGGTGCCACCCGCAGCCCCGTCTCCTCCCGCATCTCCCGGGTCAGCGCGGTGGCGTCGTCCTCACCTGCCTCCACGCGGCCGCCCGGGACCGACCACAGCCCGCGCCCCGGGTCGTTCGCGCGCTGGACGAGCAGGAGCCGTCCGGTCTCGTCATAGGCGAGGCCACCCACGCAGGCGATCAACCGATCACTTCCTGTCACGATCTTCTGGCCCCCGTCTGAGTGATAGGCTCGGAGTCGTCGCGGTGCTCCGGTACAACGAGCCCTGCCTTGTCGTACCGGACGCACGAACGGTGGTCTGGATGAACGTCAGGAAGATCCTGGGGACGCTCGCGATCGTGGTCCTCGCGATCTTCCTGATCTCGCAACCTGGGAGGGCGGCGATGTCGGTGCGGGGCATCGGGAACTCGCCGGCGGGGGCACGCCGGTCCATGACCGATCTCGTCACACAGCGCGTGGCCTAGTCCCGTGCTGGCGCCGCGTGAGATCGACGAGTACCTGCTCCCGACGGAGCGGCGGGTCATCCGGGTGCGCATGCACTGGGCGGTGATGGCGAACAACCTGGTCTTCACGGGGTTGTTCCTGCTCCTCATGATCATCGCTCAGCACTACCTCCCCACCAGCGCGTTCGTCGACAACCTGACGTTCTACCTCGCGCTGGCCTCCGTGGTGCGGTTCACCGTGCAGACCATCCTGTGGTGGATCGAGCGGATCGTGATCACGGACAAGCGGGTGATGCTCGCCGAGGGCATTGTGACGCACAACGTGGGCATGATGCCGCTCAGCAAGGTCACGGACCTCACGTTCCGGCGCACCTTCGGCGGCCGGCTCCTCGGCTACGGCACCCTGATCGTCGAGTCCGCGGGCCAGATCCAGGCGCTCAACAAGATCAGGTACATGCCGCGCCCCGAGGAGATCTACGAGGCGCTCTCCGAGCTGATCTTCGGCGAGAAGGGCAAGACGCGGGCCACCGGGATGCTGGCCCGGCCACGGTTCCTCCGCGGCTGACCCGGAGGCCGGGCCCGGGCCGTGTCCCGCGGGTACCGCCCGTGATCCACGGGAAACGGCCTAATCTTCGGGGATGGGCCGTCTCCGCATCGACCTCCACACACACTCCACCAGCTCGGACGGCACGGACTCGCCTGCCGAGCTCGTGGCGGCCGCCGCAGCGGCCGGTGTGGACGTGCTGGCCCTGACCGACCACGACACCACCGGCGGGTGGGACGCCGCGGCCGCAGCGCTGCCGACGGGCATGTCGCTCGTGCGGGGGGCGGAGTTCTCCTGCGTGGTGCCCGGGCCGGACGGCGCCACGGACATCTCGGTGCACCTGCTCGGCTACCTGTTCGATCCGGCGCACCCGGCGATCGTCACGGAGCAACTGCGGCTGCGGACCGAGCGCGAGGCCCGGCTGCGGCGGATGACCGAGAAGATGGCCGCTGCCGGGTACCCGGTGAATGTGGACGCGGTGTTCGCGCTCCTGCCGCAGGGGGCGAGCGCGGGCCGGCCGCACCTGGCGCGTGCGCTGGTGGGGGCGGGGGTCGTCGCGTCGGTGGACGAGGCGTTCGCGAAGCTGCTCTACACCGGGAGCCCCTACTACGTCGAGAAGGTCGACACACCGGCGGCGACGGCGGTGGCGATGGTGCGGGCCGCGGGCGGCGTCGCGGTGTTCGCGCACCCGCTGGCGCGCCGGCGCGGGCGCGTGGTGGACGAGCGGGCGATCGCGGAGCTCGCGACGGCGGGCCTCGCCGGGCTGGAGGTCGACCACCCCGATCACACCCCGGCCGACCGTGCGCGGCTGCGCGGGTTGGCAGCGGAGCTGGACCTGGTCGTCACCGGCTCGAGCGACTACCACGGCACGAACAAGACGACGCCACTCGCCACCGAGACCACCGACCCCGCCCAGTTCGAGGCTCTCGTCGCCCGAGCCGGCGCAGGGGTGGAGGTCCTCGCAGGCTGACGCCGGCCGGGGCAGGCGACGACGGACGACGTGCCGGCACTACCGTGGAGGAGTGGACGGGGGAACGCAGCTCGGGCTGGATGCGCTCGATCCTGCGTTCGCGCCGCGCCCGCTGCTCCGCGTCACGCCCGCGCGGCTCGCGACGTGGCACGACTGCCCTCGGCGATACCGGCTGACCTATGTCGTCCGCCCTGCCCCGCCACGGTCGGGCGCCCGGGCAGGCAGCACCCTGGGCGCCGTCGTGCATCTCGCGCTCCGCGCTCTGTACGACCTGCCGCGGGCCAGGCGCACCCCCGACGTGGCGGCGGCGCTGGTGGACCGGCGCTGGAGCAGCGAGGGGTTCCGCGACGCCGGGCAGGCTGCGGAGTACCGCCTGCGCGCGCGGGAGTGGGTCGCCGACTACCTCGCGGGACCAGGTGCCGACGCCACGCCTGTTGCACTGGAGCGCTGGGTGTCGGTGCCGACCGCGCGGATCGTCGCCGAGGGACGCGCGGACCGGATCGACGAGCGCGGCCGGGAGCTGGTCGTCGTCGACTACAAGACGGGTCGGCCGCCCGGGCCCGACGACGCCCGCCGCTCCCCGGCGTTGGCGCTCTACGCCCTGGGCGCCCGGCACACGTTGCGCCGTCCGTGCACTCGCGTCGAGCTGCACCACGTACCGACGGGCGAGGTCGTCGCCGCCGACCACGACGAGCCCTCGCTCCAGGCGCACCTCGCCCGGGCCGAGGACACCGCTCAGGACGTGGCCGACGCCGTGGCTGCCGCGGGCACGGGTGGTGACCCGGATGCGCTCTTCCCGCCGCGGCCCGCGCCCCGCTGCGGGTCGTGCGACGTCCGACGGCACTGCCCCGAGGGTCGTGCCACCGGACCGGAGCGGGAGCCGTGGGCATCCCTGGGACCGTGACCCACCCCCGCAGCCGTCGGCGGAGCCTGGTGCGCGGTCTGTCCGGCGTGCTCGTCGGCGGGCTCGTCGCGCTCGCCCTCGTGCTGCTCGCGGGGTGGTTCTACGCCGACCGGACCGGGCTCCCCGGCCCCGGAGCCGGCATGCTGGTCGGCCATCTCGTCGCGGCCGCCGCCGCTGTGGCAGCGCAGGTGTGGGCGGACCGGCGGACGGACCGTGTCGGGACCCTGGCCGCCCTGGCGCTCGGTGGGGTGCTCGTCGGTGGCCTGACGCTGGTCTGGTTGTTCTGACGCGCAGGTCAGGGGGACGGGCGCAGGGCGACGACGTCGGTGCCGCGCTGCTCCAACACCATCTCGCCCGCCACCGCCGGGACCACCGCACCCCGGGTGTCGGCGCGGACGACGGGGAGGGTCCGCTCGGTCCGCCCGGTGGCGGGGGAGACGACCGCGAGACCGCCCGGGACCGGCACCAGCAGCCCGTTCGCGTAGTCGACGGCCGGCCCGAGGGTGTCGGGGAGGGTCCAGTCGGGGGTGAGGTCGAGGCTGTCGAGCGCGACCGTGCGCGTCCCCGTCCACCAGTACACGTGTTCGCCGTCACCGGTGACGACCGGGACGCCGGTCACGGGTGGCCGGGCGACGTCCGGGGCGGGTACGTCCAGGCCGACCAGGCCCACCTGGGCGCCGGACCGGTCCAGCACCTCCAGCCGCGGCGGGTCGGGCAGCACGACGGCCACCCGGTCCTCGGACACGGCGACCAGCGTCGCGTTCGACACCGACGCGCCGGACACCGTGAGGGGGACGGAGAACTCCTCCTGCGGCTTGTCCGCCTCGGCGCCGTCCGGGACCAGGACGGTCAGCCGGTCCGCGGCCTCGTCCGGGCAGCGCTGCAGCACCGCCACCCGGCCGGCGGTCGCGGCGAAGCCCGTCGACTCGCAGCCCGGACGGGGCTGCTGGCCGACCTGCCGGGGCGTGGGCACGTCGCCGTACTCGACGGTGCGCACGAGATCGGACCGGAACACCTCGAGGTAGGTCGGGCCCGTCGCGGTGACCAGCGACCCGCCTTCGAGTAGCCGGGTGCCCGGGTGGACGTCGGGGTTGCGCTGGCGATCGCGGGTACCGGTGTCCGGGTTCAGCGAGGTCAGCTCGCTGCACCACGTGCCGTTGCGGTAGAGCGCCAGTGCGCGGCCGCCGTCGTGGTCCGGGAAACCGGCGCCGACGGTGCACAGCGGGATGTCGCGCGTGTAGCTCCACCGGACCTCGCCGGTCAGCGCGTCGCGGCCCGCGACGGCGTCGCCGTCACCGGTCACGACGACCGGTCCGGCCACGACCGGCCCGGGTGTCGCTGCGCTCGCCGCCCGCCACGCCTCGGTGAACCCGGCCGGGACCGCCGCGGCGGCCGGCGGCGGGGGCACGGCTGCCGCGGCGGGCGTCGAGATCGTGCCGTGGTGCGGGGACGTCACCCAGAGCACCGTCCACGCCACGGCGACCGCGACCGTCAGACCGACGGCGACGACCACGTCGCGCCGTCGGCGCCGCTCCGGCGGCGGCAGCAGCCAACGCGGCATCAGCAGACGTCCTCGTCGAGCCGGACGGGCCTCAGCTCGCCGCGGCGTCCGGGGCCGCGTCGTCGGACGGTGCAACCTCGGTGACCGCGTCTCCGGACACGCGCCGGCGACGGGTGCCGCCCCGACGGCGACGGCGGCGCGGCGTGGTCTCGCCCGCCTCGTCGATCGGACCGGTGCCCTCGGCGGGCGCCTGCTCCGCGGTCGCGTCGCTCGATTCGACACCGGTCAGCGCGGCCTCGACGGGCGCGCCGTCCGACCCGAGCAACACGCCGGCGCGGCTGCGGGCGCGGGCGCGCCGCCTGCGGGGCGGACGCGCCTCGTCGGCCTGCGCGGCACCGTTGCGGTCGCGGGACTTCCGGCGGCGTCCGCCGTGGTCGCCCTCGGTGTCGACGTACTCGGCGTCCAGGCCTGCGCGGGTGCGCTTGCCCAGCGGCAGGCGTCCGGTCGCGGTCTCGGGGATGTCGAGGTCCGCGTAGAGGTGCGCCGAGGTGGAGTACGTCTCCGGCGCCTCCGGCATGTCGAGGCCGAGGTCGTCGCTGATCGTCTTCCACCGGTGGAGCTCGTCCCAGTCGACGAGCGTGACCGCGACGCCGGTCTTGCCCGCGCGGCCGGTGCGGCCGATCCGGTGCACGTAGGTCTTGGCGTCTTCGGGGCACTGGTAGTTCACGACGTGCGTGACGTCCGTGACGTCGATCCCCCGGGCCGCGACGTCCGTCGCCACCAGCACGTCGACCTTCCCGGAGCGGAACGCGCGCAGCGCCTGCTCGCGGGCGCCCTGGCCCAGGTCGCCGTGGACGGCGGCCGCGGCGAACCCGCGCTCGGCGAGGTCGTCCGCCACCCTCTGCACGGTGCGCTTGGTCCGGGCGAAGATCATCGTCAGGCCGCGGTCCTTGGCCTGCAGGACGCGGGTGAGCAGCTCGACCTTGTCCATCGCGTGGGCGCGGTACACCAGCTGCGTGGTGTTCTCGTGCGTCGAGCCCTGGCCGGCCTCCTCCGCGCGGATGTGCGTGGGCCGGTGCAGGAACGCCCGTGACAACGCGATGATCGGGCCGGGCATGGTGGCCGAGAAGAGCATCGTGTGCCGCTGCTCGGGGAGCATCCGCATGATGCGCTCGACGTCGGGCAGGAAGCCCAGATCCAGCATCTCGTCGGCCTCGTCCAGGACGAGGGCCGTGACACGGCCGAGAACGAGGTGGCGCTGCTCGGCGAGATCGAGCAGGCGGCCGGGGGTGCCGACCACGACGTCGACGCCCTTGCGCAGGGCGGCGAGCTGCGGCTCGTAGGCGCGGCCGCCGTAGATCGCGGTGACGCGGACACCGAGCTTCGCGCCGGCGTCGGCGAGGTCCTTCGCGACCTGGACGCACAGCTCACGGGTCGGCACGACGACCAGCGCCTGCGGCACGTCCTTGGCGCGGTCGGCGGCCTCGCCGTCGGCGTTCGCGGCCGGCTGCTCCGAGGGTGGCGTGACCCGCTGAAGCAGCGGGACGCCGAAGCCGAGCGTCTTGCCCATGCCGGTACGTGCCTGGCCGATGACGTCCTCACCGGCGAGTGCGAGCGGGAGCGTCAGCTCCTGGATGGCGAACGTGCGCTCGATGCCGGCCTCGGCCAGCGCGGCCACGATCTCGGGACGGACACCGAGCTCGGCGAAGGTGGGGGAGCCGGGCCGCACGGTGGCCCCGGCCTGCAGGGGATGCGCCTCTTCGGCGCCGTCGGGGGAGGTGCTCTCGGGGACGGACAGGGTGATCGCCTCTCTCCGCGCACAGGAGCCGATTCGGCTCGTCGACCGCCGACGACATCGAACAGGCGGGAGAGCCGACGAGGCGCTGCACGCACCAGGTCAGTTGAGGTGCCCGGATCGTTCCCAGGCGCCCTCGCGGTAGGCGCGCACCCCGTTCGGGCGCTGCGCTCCATTGCATCGTAGCCCGTCGACGGTATCGCAGTGCAGTCGCGTCACCGACGTCTCACTCCGTGCGGTGGACCACGATCGGCCGTCATGGTGTGCCCGGACCGCGCTCTCCGGCCCGGGACACCATCGATGGATCACCGGGGTGCTCCGCCGGGGCCTTGTTCCACGTGGAACGCATTAGGCTCGGCGCCATGACGACCGCGCCGCCGCCCGCCTCACCGTCCCGGGACGCGGGGGTCGGGCAGCGTTCCGGCGGCCCGGTCACCCGGCCGGACCGCGCCACGGTGGACCTGCTGGGCGTGCTCGCGTACGGCGAGCTCTCGGCCTTCGACCGGCTCGCCGAGGACGCGCGGCACGCGCCGACGCTGGCGGGACGGGCCGCCTTGTCGGCGATGGCGGCGGCGGAGATCGGTCACTTCCGCCTGCTCGACGACCACCTGCGCGCCATGGGCGTGACGATCGAGGAGGCGATGGGCCCCTTCGTCGCCCCGCTCGACTCCTACCACGCCTCGACGCGGCCCCGGAGCTGGCTCGAGTCGCTGGTCAAGGCCTACGTGGGGGACGGACTGGCCGCCGACTTCTACCGTGAGGTCTCCACCTGGGTCTCGGGCGACACCGGGGAGCTGGTGAAGCAGGTGCTGGCCGACACCGGGCACAGCGCGTTCGCCGAACGCGAGGTGCGGGCGGCGTGCGCGGCCAACCGGCAGGTGCGTGACCGGCTGGCGCTGTGGGGGCGGCGGCTGCTGGGGGAGGCGGTGACCCAGGCGCAGCGCATCGTCGCCGAACGTGACGAGCTGGCCGAGTTCATCGTCACCGGATCGGGTGACCTGGCCGGCATCGCCGCGCTGCTCAAGCGCCTGCAGTTCAACCACGGCAAGCGGATGGCCAAGCTCGGGCTGAACTGAATGGGAGGACGAGGCCGCGACCTTCCGCCGGACCAGACGATGCCTGCCCGGTCACGCCGCCTCGTCCTCCCTGTGGGGCGCCCGTCCGGGTGCGCTCCCCGCGCTCGACTAGCCTGGGTCGTGGCCCCGCTCCGGGGTCCGATCAACACTGCAACACCCTTATGGGGACCAGGAGGTCGACCGGTGGAGGTCAAGATCGGCATCGTGGAGAGCCCGCGGGAGCTCGTGGTGTCCAGCGACCAGACGCCGGACGAGGTCCAGAAGCTCGTCGACGCCTCGCTCAACGGCGGCGACGCACTGCTCAAGCTCGTCGACGACAAGGGCCGCCGCTTCCTCGTGCGTGCCGACCAGATCGCGTACGTCGAGATCGCGCCCGCCGAGCGGCGGGTCGGGTTCGGCCTGGGCTCCTGACGGGCTCCGGCCGCCGTCCGGTCCGTGCTGTCACGGCCGGGCGGCGGTCATGACCG
>JAEUJO010000234.1 GCA_016794615.1 Pseudonocardia sp.
GGCGGAAGACCTCCATCTGCGTGATGAGCACGGCGAGCACCAGCTCCGCCAGACCGGTCCAGTTCAGGTTCCTGTTGTCAAAGGTGTCAACGGTCAGCGCAGTGGCGGTCACGCTTCTGGCCTCGACGGCGGCCGCGACGATGAGCAGCGAGAACGCTGTCACTCCCATCGAGGAACCGATCCCCAGGCTGCCGAAATGAGTGGTTCCGTAGCTGATCAAGGCGAGCGTGCACACGGCCATGAACAGGCCCACCAGGCCGGCGGTGGTCAGCAGCCCCTTCGTCATGATCGTCGCGTCGCGCGACCGTGGCTTCACGGTCATCAGGCCAGGGGCTTCCTTGTCCATGCCGAGCGCGACGCCGAGCGGTGCGTTGACCAAGAAGTTGATGTACAGGATCTGCGCGGGCGAGAACGGCTGTCCCGCCGCGATGTTCAAGACACTGGCGCCGAGGAAGGTAAAAATATACGCGACCAGTTCGATGATCACGAAACGAATGAACTTGTTGAGGTTGTCGAACACCATCCGACCCTGCTGGACCGCACGCATGATCGTCGCGAAGTTGTCGTCCGAGAGGATCATGCGGCTGGCATTCTTGGCCACCTGCGTGCCGGAGCCCATGGCGATGCCGATGTCGGCGGCCTTGATCGCGGGTGCGTCGTTGACACCGTCCCCGGTCATGGCGACGACGTCACCTTTCTTCCTGAGCGTCTCGACGAGCAACACCTTGTGTTCGGGTGCGACCCGCCCGACGACACCGATGTCGTCGATCCGGGCGAGCCGTTCCTCCTCGCTCAGCGCGGCGAACTCCGTACCCAGCATGGCGGAACCGGGAATGCCCAGCTGCTTCGCGATCGCAGCACCGGTGATCACATCGTCACCGGTCACCATCCGCACTCTGATCTGGGCCCTCTGGGCGTTCAGCACGGCTGCCCTGGATTCGTCGCGGGGCGGGTCGACCATCGCGACCAGGGACGTCAGCTCCAGATCCGTGACGTAGCCCAGCAGATCGCCGGCGGCATCGAACGTGGCAGGGTCCAGATCGCGGTAGGCCGCGGCCATCACCCTGTGCCCCTCGCCTTCCATGCGAGTGAGTGCATCATCGGCCCGCTTGTTCAGCTCGGCGTCCCACGGCACGCTCGCGCCTGCGGCAAGCGCGGTCGCGGCGCGGCCCATCACAGCGGGTGCCGCCCCTTTCACGAAACAGCGCACCTTCGCATCGCCGGAGGAGCCGGTGACCGAGTTGAAAGTCGCCATCAGCTTGTAGGTCGGGTCGAAGGGGAGTGTGGCCAGGCGCGGGAACTTCTCCCGGCTCGCCGTGATGTCCATGCCCGCCTTGGCGCAGAGCACCAGCAGGGCACCCTCGGTGGGATCGCCGACCACCTTCCCGTCCTCGAGTTTGGCGTCACTGGCAATGATGAAGGGCAGGACGGCATCGTCGATCGAGGGGGATGAGCCAATCGCGTGATGGATCTTCCCTGCCAATCCGTAGCCGATACCAGAAATGGTGTACCGGTTCACCGGATCAAGCACTTCGACGGCCGTCATCTGGTTCATCGTCAGCGTCCCGGTCTTGTCGGAGTTGATCGCCGACGTCGATCCGAGCGTCTCCACCGACACCAGTTCCTTGACGATCGCGTTCTCCCCGGCGAGCCTTTTCGCGCCGACCGAGAGGATCACCTGCAGGACGGTGGGCAACGCCGTAGGGATGGCGGCGATCGCCAACGCGATCGCGGTGATGAACAGCGCCTCGGCGGGCTGGCCGCGGGACAGGCCGAGCGCGAACATCACGATCATCGTGACCAGCGCGGCCGCGCCGATCCAGAGGGTCAACGTGTTCAACTGCCTGGTCAGCGGTGTCTGTTGCTTGGCGGTCGCCGCCAGCATGCCGGCGATCTTCCCGACCTGGGCGTCGGCACCGACGGCGGTCACCAACATCACGCCGCTGCCGTGGGTCACCGGGGTATTCATGAACGCCATGTTCGTCTGGTCACCTGGACCGAGATCCGCGTCGGCGAGCGGCTCCGTCGTCTTCGATGCCGGCGTGCTCTCGCCCGTCAGCGCGGACTCGTCGATGTCCAGCGAGCTGGCCCGGATGATCCTGCCATCGGCGGCCACGTCGTCTCCGGCACTCAGGAGCACCAGGTCACCGAGCACGACCTGCTCGGCCGGGATCTCCGCCTCCACCCCGTCACGGCGCACCCGCGCGCTCCGCTTCGTCAACGACTTCAGCGCATTCATCGCGCTTTCGGCCTTGCCCTCCTGACGAAGACCCACCACGGCATTCAGCACGGTCAGCGCGACCAGCACCGCACCCGTGCTCCACTGGCCGATCGCGAACGAGACGACGGCGGCGACGAGCAGAATGATCTGCATGTAGCTGCGGTACTGATCCAGGAAACGGCGCCATCCCGGAACCGTCTTCTCGGCCGGGAGCGCGTTGGGCCCGTTCTGCTGAAGCCGCTCGGCGGCCGTCGCCGCGGAGAGCCCGCCCGCAACGTCGACGCCGAGCCGCCCGGCGACATCCTCGTCCGAGAGCGCGTACCACCTGGCAGTCGCGGGCTTCGTCCTGCTCGAAACCTGACTTGTCATCCCACTACCCTGTCCTGTCTGCGAAATTGCAGGGAGCTGCTGTGAACCTACGGGTGGAGCATCATGAGCCCGGTCACGAGCCGGGCCCGACGGAGGTCCTGCCGGCTACTCAGAACTTCTCCGGGATGTGCTGCAGCGGGAGTTCCGGATCCACATATCCATGAGCGCCCTGCCGCTTCGGCAGCTTCACGTCCGTGGCCGCAAGCGGCACGTAGGGGACCTGGCTTAGCAGGTGTGTGATGATGTTGAGCCGGCCACGCCGCTTGACGTCGTTGTGCGCAACGAACCACGGCGCCCATGCCGTGTCGGTCGCACGGAACATGTCATCGCGGGCCCGGGAGTAGTCGAACCAACGGCTGTAGGACTTCAGGTCCATGGCCGAGAGCTTCCACACCTTGCGAGGGTCGCGGATACGGCTTTCGAGCCGGCGGGTCTGCTCGTCCGGACCGACCTCGAGCCAGTACTTGACCAAGATGATGCCGGATTCGACCATCGCCTTCTCGAACGCGGGCGTCAACTCGAGAAACTTCTTGTTCTGCTCCTTCGTGCAAAAGCCCATGACGGGCTCGACCCCGGCCCGGTTGTACCAGCTGCGATCGAAGATCACGACCTCTCCCGCGGCCGGGAAGTGCGGCACGTAGCGCTGGACGTACATCTGCGACTTCTCGCGCTCCGTCGGAGCGGGTAGGGCAACGACCCGGAACACCCTCGGGCTCACGCGCTCGGTGATCCGTTTGATGGTTCCACCCTTGCCGGCGGTGTCCCGGCCCTCGAAAACTATGCAGACCTTCGCACCGGTGGCTTTCACCCACTCCTGCATGGCGACGAGCTCACCGTGCAGGACGCGCATCTCCTTCTCGTACTGCTTCCTCTTCATCTTGTGCTTCACACCGGCGCCATCCCGGGGAGCAGGTGACGATTGCCGATCCATCTTCGCCCTGGTCGACCCGTGGGACTCCGCGGCCCCGGTGCGCTTCTTCTTGGACTTCTTACCCATCGATCTCATCCCTTCCTCTGGCCACTCGCAGTAGCAGCGTAGAAAGAGGGAACTCCGTGAAGCTCGCGCACCGTAAGATCACGCCCACCGCCGCGGCTGCGGGCACGGACGACCAGCCACTCCCCACATCCATCCTGTCGCCCGAGCCCGCAGCCAACATCACCTCAAATGGGCGAGAGCGGACGGCTCGGCGACCTGCGAGGCCGGTACCGAACGCGGCGAGGTGGGTGTTGCAGCAGAGCCGTCGCTCGGGCGGAAGCGGTTCGACTCACCCGGATCGGAGGTGGGAGCCCGGATCGGAGGTGGGAGAAGGCCGGACTCGCGATCTACCGCCGTCCGGTGTCGATCACACGGATGTGCGCGCGGCCGCTGCGCCGCCCACCCGCTCGCCCGTGTCCGGGTTGAACACATGCTCCTCGGAGTCCCGGATACGCAGGTGGATGGTCTCGCCCTTCGACGGGGGGCGACGCGCATCGACCCGGGCGATGAACATCTTGTCGGCGGGCACGGTGGAATCCGGACCGAGTGGGAGGTTGCCGTAGGCGTAGGCGTCCGAGCCGAGTTCCTCGACGACCATCACCTCGAACGGGAACCCCTCCTCCTTGCCGACAACCTGGACCGACTCCGGCCGGAACCCGAGCGTGGCTCGCTTGACGCCCTGGTTGCCCAGCTCGGTGCGTGCGTCGCGCGGGATCGGCACGGTGCAGCCGCCGACGCGGACGCCCTGCTCGGTCAGGTCGACCTCGACGATGTTCATCGCAGGTGAGCCGATGAACCCGGCGACGAAGGTGTTGCCCGGGCGGTCGTAGAGATTGCGGGGGCTGTCGACCTGCTGCAACAGGCCGTCCTTGAGCAGCGCGACCCGGTCGCCCATGGTCATCGCCTCGACCTGGTCGTGGGTGACGTACACCGTGGTGGTGCCGAGCCTGCGTTGCAGGGCGGCGATCTGGGTGCGGGTCTGCACCCGCAGCTTGGCGTCGAGGTTGGACAGCGGCTCGTCCATCAGGAAGCACTGCGGCTGACGCACGATCGCCCGGCCCATGGCGACGCGCTGGCGCTGCCCACCGGAGAGCGCTTTGGGCTTGCGGTCGAGGAAGTCGGTGAGGTCGAGGATCTTCGCGGCATCCTCGACCCGCCGGCGGATGTCGCCCTTGTCCACACCGGCGATCTTGAGGGCGAAGCCCATGTTGTCCGCGACGCTCATGTCCGGGTAGAGGGCGTAGTTCTGGAAGACCATCGCGATGTCGCGGTCCTTGGGTCAGGTATATCCCACGGAGCGTCGGCCACACCATGAATACGACGAAGCGAATACGACGAAGCCGATGAACGCGGGCAGGATGAACAGCAGCGCCAGGCGGGTGTCGTCGCGTCTGCGGCCTTCGGGATGGGAGAGCGGAGGCGTATCGGCCTCGGAGGGTGGTGCGGCGACGGTGGTCATCCTCGGCTCCGTTCCTGGGCGTCGCTTTCGACGGCACGTACGTGGATCAACATCAGCTGCTCGGGGAACAGGGCCGGGGCGCGCAGCCCGACGGCGCCCAGTGCGGACCCGGGCAGCGTGACCCCGGTGGCGGTCCAGGGCGGTGGATGGATACCCCGCATGTGGTCGGGCAGGTCACCAGGAGGCTGCAGTTGCACGCGATAGCGGCGGACCGGGTCGAGGCCGGGCAGTCGCACCGCCCCGGGCACGGACGGCTCCGGCGAGGTGAGCTGCACCAGCGCGTACAGCGCCTCGGACCGATCGTGGGCGACCACCCCGTGCACGGCGAACGACCGGTCGTGCTCGGGAGCGCGAACCACCTCACCGGAATGGATGAGCTCGCGGACCTCCTTGTAGAGCGCCACCCAGGACGCGAGCTCCGTGCGTTCGATCTCGGACGCGGTCGTGAGGTCCCACTCGATGCCGAACGAGCCGAACAGCATGGTGCCCGCACGGAAGGAGAGGTCGTGGGTACGGCCCGTGGTGTGCGCCTTCGGTGCGCCGACGTGGCTGCCGATGAGCTCGGGCGGCAGGAGCTGGGTGGTCCAGCGCTGGATCTGCTGGCGTTCCAGCGGGTCGATGACGTCGCTGCCCCAGACGCGATCGGTGTGCTCCAACACCTCGAGGTCCACCCGCAGGCCGCCCGACGAGCACGACTCGATCTCCACGCCCGGGTGCCGGGTGCGCAGTTCGTCGAGCAGCCGGTAGAAGGCGATGGTCTGGGCATGCACAGCGGGCACGCCGCACGGGCCGCGGCCGGCGTCGAGCAGGTCGCGGTTGTGGTCCCACTTGAGGTAGGCGATCGGGTACTCGGCCAACAGGGCGTCGAGCCGCTCGAGGATGTAGCCGTAGGCGTCGGGATGGGCCAGGTCGAGCACCTGCTGGAAGCGGGAGTCCAGTGGAGTGCGACCGCCGGTTTGCAGCACCCAGTCGGGATGGGCACGGGCGAGATCGGAGTCCAGGTTGACCATCTCCGGCTCGACCCACAGCCCGAACTCCATCCCGAGCTCACGCACGGTGTCGGTCAGTGGATGCAGTCCGTGGGGCCACACGGTCTCGTCGACGTACCAGTCGCCGAGCCCGGCCCGGTCGTCGCGGCGGTGCCGGAACCAGCCGTCGTCGAGCACGTACCGCTCGACACCGACCTCGGCGCCCAACCGGGCCAGCTCACGGAGCCGGTCGAGGTCGTGGTCGAAGTACACGGCCTCCCAGGTGTTCATCACGACCGGCCGTGGGTGGCGCGGGTGGTGCGGACGGGCACGCAGGTGGGTGTGGAAGCGCGCGGCCACTGCGTCGAGGCCGGTCCCGTACGCCGCGTAGATCCACGGTCCGGTGTAGCTCTCCCCCGCCGCGAGCATGATCTCGCCGGGTAGGAGCAGTTCCCCGCCGCCGAGCACGGCGAAGCCGGTCGACAGCCGCTCCGCGTAGGTGACGTGGTTGCCGCTCCACGCCACGTGGACCGCCCACACCTCGCCCCGGCGTGTGTCGAAGCCTGCGGTGCCGGCCGCGAGGATCAACGGCGCGTCCGGGCCGGTGCGCCCGCGCCGGTTCTCCCGCGAGTGCACGCCCACCACGAACGGCTTGCGCTGCGGCGACCGCTCGCGGCCCCAGCGCCCGGCGAGGTCGAACAGCTCGGTGGCCACCGGTGGCACCGGCACGGTGAGAGCGAGGCCGTCGACCGTATAGGCCTCTCCCCCGCCCACCGCTCCGCCCGTGGAGGTCACCGCCGCGCGCTGACGCACGAGGCCCGACGGCAGCAGCTCCACCTCGATCGTGACCGCGAGGCCCGCCGTCTCGTCGGCACCGGTGGCGACCACCCGGCCGCCGCCCGTCGAGTCGGCGGTGGACTGGAACCCGGTCAGGACGAACTGCGGCGACCATCCTCGCCCCGACCGGGAGCCTACGAGACCGGGCCGGCCGTTCCAGCCCGACGAATGCTCCGGCAGCAGCGCACCGTACGGAGTGGGGTCGTCGAGATCGTTGGGCACCGTGGCCGGGACGCCGGCGACCGCGAGCGCCGCCAGATCCTCAGCGGTCAGGTCGCCGAGATCGTGACCCCAGTGCACCACCGCGGGCAGCTCACCGTCGCGGACGACGAGCACCAGACTCACCCCGGCGGCCCGTAGCTGGACCGCACGCTCCGGGGCCGCCTCGACGAGAGGCTCGACTACAGAGGCCGCGGTGGACCCGTCCTGGCGCAGAGGCACGAACACTCCAAGCTCACGTCGTCGTGAAGGGACTGTGAGGCGTAAGTTTCAGGGCAAAAGCCCAGCAGCGTCAAGACGCATCCTCGACGAGGCCGGCATCTCATCTGATGCCCGCGTATCTTTTGCTACGATACCGCTGCGTCGTCTGATAGAAGGGGCTGCATGAGCAGGAGCGCGCGGACGGCCCAGGCGGCCCGCCTCGGTGCCGCCTGGATGCCGTTGACCGGCTCGGCGCACGGCATAGCGCTGGAGATCCTCCTCGACGGCCCCCTGCCGCGCAGCGAGCTGGCCCGCCGACTCGACCTGTCCGCCGCGAGCCTGACCCGGTTGACGAAGCCGATGCTGGACTCCGGGCTGCTGGTCGAGACGGACAGCGGCTACGACGCGGCCTCCGGGCGACCGACACGCCCGCTCGACGTCGACGACCGGTCCCACCACTTCGTGGGGGTCAAGCTGACCGCGGACACCGCGTACGGCGTGCTGACCACGCTGCGAGCCGAGGTCCTCGCCGCCGGGGAGGCGCCGCTGCACGACCGGGCACCGGGCACAGTGGCGTCGACCGTGACCACGCTGGTGCGCTCACTCACCGAGCAACTCGGCGACGTCGCACTCGCCGACATCCGCGCCGTCGGGGTCGGTCTCGGTGGACTCGTCGACGCAACCGGCGATCTCGTGATCAACGCACGCTACCTCGACTGGACGTCGGTCCCGCTCGGTCCGATGATCGAAGAGGAGCTGGGGCTGCCGGTCGTGGTCGACAACGACGTCTTGTCACTCACCCGCGCCGAGCAGTGGTTCGGCACGGCACGACGGTGCGACCACTTCGCCGTCCTCACGATCGGCGAAGGTGTCGGCTACGGGTTGGTCGTGCACGACGAGGTCGTCGACCGGCCCGACGCGGGCATCGGCCTGCTCGGCCACTTCCCGCTGGACCCCAACGGGCCCCTGTGCCCGCTGGGCCATCCCGGATGCGCCGACGCGATGCTCACCACCGGTGGCATCACCGCGCGGGCGACGACCGCGCTGCGCAGACCACTGAGCTACGAGCAGGTGCTCGACCTCGCGCTCGCCGGCGACCCGGTCGCCCACCGGGTCGTGGACGACGCCGCACGCGCGCTCGGCCGCCTGGTCGCTGCGATCGGCAACCTGACCATGCCCAGGATCGTGGTACTCACCGGTGACGGCATCCGGCTGGCCAAGGTGAGCGGGACGACCCTCGCCGAAGCGATCCGTCGCGACCGCAACCCGTACGCCTCACCACTCGACGTCCGTGTGCAGCTCACCGGATTCCGCGACTGGGCCCGCGGCGCAGCTGTCACCGCCATCCGCACATTCGTACTCGGCCTCCGTGCATACGACTTCCACGCACAACACGCCTGAGCACGCCGCCCCTGCCCTGAAACATGCCTGCGGGGTTGCTCCAGTTCGGCCCGGACTTCGCCGTCTACGCCGATCACTCCGCCAGGCGCCGACCGCTCGCGGACGGCGAGCCGCACAGCCGGGCGGCAGGCGGGCCGGGCGGCAGGCGGGCCGGGCGGCAGGCGGGCCGGGCGGCAGGCCACGTAGGGTCACGGATCGCGATCCGGACGGGCGGGTGGGGCGTGATGAGCGGTGCCAGGGTGTTGGTGGCGGGGGCGAGCATCGCGGGGCCCGCGCTGGCCCACTGGCTGCTCAGGCGCGACGCCGAGGTGACCGTGGTGGAGCGGGCCCCCGCGCTGCGTCCCGGCGGGCAGGCGGTGGACGCCCGCGGGGTGGCCAAGGAGGTCATCCGGCGCATGGGGCTGGCCGCGGCGGTGCGCGCGGCCTGCACCGACACCGCAGGCGCGTACACGGTGGACGTGGACGGGAACGTGCTGGAGACCTTCCGCGCGGACGACGACGGCGGCGACGGGTACATCGCGGAGATCGAGATCCTGCGCGGCGACCTGTCCCAGGTGCTGTACGACGACACCCGGGACGGTGTCGAGTACGTCTTCGGCGACCGGATCGCCGAGCTCACCCAGGACGCGGACGGGGTCGACGTGGCCTTCGCGGGCGGCGACCGGCGGCGCTTCGACCTGGTCGTCGGGGCGGACGGGCTGCACTCGGCGTTGCGAGCGATGGTCTTCGGGCCGCGCGAGCGGTTCGTCCGCCACCTCGGGCTCGTGCTGGCCTTCTACACGGTGCCCAACGAGTTCGGGCTGGACCGCTGGCTGCTCGACTACCAGGCGGCCGGGCGCTCGGCCGGCCTGCGGCCGGTCCGGGACGCCACCCGCGCGATCGCCATGCTGTCGTTCCCCGCCACCGACTTCGACGTCGACCACCGGGACATCGAGGCCCAGAAGCGCCTGCTTCGCGAGCAGATGGCCGGCTTCGGGTGGTTGACCTCGCGCATCCTCGACCACCTCGACGACACCCCGGACTTCTACCTCGACCAGGTCGCCCAGGTGGTGATGGACCGCTGGTCGAGCGGCCGGGTGGGGCTGCTCGGGGACGCGGCGTTCAGCCCGTCCCCGATGTCCGGGCAGGGCACCGGGTTGGCTCTGGTCGGCGCCTACCTGCTGGCCGGGGAGCTGGCCGCTTCCGGGTGGGACCCGGAGGCCGGGTTCGCCGCGTACGAACGGCGGATGCGCTCGTTCGTCGAGGCCAACCAGGAGATCGGCCGGTTGCACGTGCACAGCCTCGGCGTCGCCGGGCCGGACGCCGAGGCGGGCCCGGAGCCCGACATGGAGGCGCTCACCGGGCTGGTCGAGCGCGCGATCAACGGCGTCGAACTGCCCGACTACGCGGGGGTGCCGGACTCCACGGCCCCCGTGGAAGGAGGTGGCGGTAATGGTGTTCCAGGGTGACGTGTTGTCGGTCGCAGCGCTGCCACCCGACTGGCTGAACGACGCCGCCAAAGGGTTCCTGCCCGGAGCGGACGAGCACCCGCGCTCACATGGCGCGCGCTCCAGCTCATCGGGCGATACTGCGGGGCGCCGCCGCGATCCCGTTCTGGCTCGACGCCGCCCGGTAGGTGTGGCCGACATTTCCTGTGGTAGATGGCACATCGTCAACTCGCCCCCATCTCCTGCCGACAACCCTTGCGCAGGTTCATAGTGATGCTGCAGTGCCTGCACCGCCGTAGGGCCCGGAGGTAACGATGTACGCGCGAGTCAACATCATCTTTGGGACGAAGGACAAGGTCTGTCCCGGGGTCGCTCACGTCGAGAAGTCCGATCGGCATGTGGTCGAAGCAGCGCCCGGAAACAGGGGACTGACCACACTGGTCGACCGGAAGACCGGTGTGATCGTCGCGATTTCGTACTGGGACGACCTCGCCCAATCCTTGGAGGCCAGGCTCACCAAGGCCCGCGCGGGTGCCGCCAAGGCGGCGGGTGGAGCGTTGATCACCGAGAACTTCGAGATCGCCGTCGCCGAACGGCTGGCCGTGCCCGACCCGGGCGCGACGGTACAGATGACTCAGATGCAGCTCGACCCGTCGAGGGTCGATGCCGGATTGGCTTTCGTCAGTGACGAGCTTCTGCAGCGCCTGTCAGCCTGCTCCGGACTGTGCAGCGCCGAGTTGCTCATCGATCGCGTGATCGGCAACGGGTTGTTGGTGACGACGTGGACCGACCAGGACGCCGCAGATCGTGCCCAGGCCCTCCTCGACGGACTCCGCCGGGACACGGAGGCAGCCCGGGGGGCGACCTTTCCCCGGTCCGAGTCGTACATGCTGATCTGGCGATCCGCGCCTGCGAGCTGACGCCCGCCCACAGGTCGATGACGGGAGCGCGTGGTCCACCGGGTCACACGCACGCCACCCGCACAGGGACGTCACCGACCTGCGGAGTGCCCACGCCGAGCGGACACCTTCCCGTCGACCATGTCCACATCCGGCAGCAGGCTCGCAGCGAGCCGGGCAGCCGACCTCGGTCGGCCGCCTGCCCGACACACTCGATGCGACCTCAGCCCTTGATCCGATGGGTGTGACCGGCCCATTCCTTCTCGCGCAGGTCGAACTTCTGGATCTTGCCCGTGGACGTCTTGGGCAGCTCGGCGAGGAACTCGATCTCGCGGGGCGCCTTGTAGCGGGCGATCTTCGTCCGGACGTGCGCCAGCAGCTCGGTGTCGGTGACGGATTGCCCCGGACGGAGGACGACGAACGCCTTCGGCCGCTCGCCCCACCGCTCGTCCGGCACACCGATCACCGCGACCTCCAGCACGGCGGCGTGGGACGCCACCGCATGCTCGACCTCGACGGTGGCGATGTTCTCGCCGCCGGACACCACGACGTCCTTGGCGCGGTCGCGCAGCTCGACGTAGTTGTCGGGGTACACGACACCGAGGTCGCCGGAGTGGAACCAGCCGCCTGCGAACGCCTTCTCCGTGCCCTCGGGGTCCTTGAAGTAGCCCTTCATCACGCCGTTGCCGCGCATGACGATCTCGCCCATGGCCTGCCCGTCGGCGGGCACGTCCACCAGCGCGCCGTCACGGAGCTCCGACTCGACCACCCGCACGCCGTCGGTGTGCAGCATCCCGACTCCCTGCCGGGACATCAGGTGGGCCCGCTCCTCCGGGGCGAGGGCTGCCCACGCAGGCTGCGCCTCGCACACCGAGTACGGCCCGTAGGTCTCAGTCAGGCCGTACACATGGATGATCGTGAAGCCCATCTGCTCCATCTGCTGGATCGTTGTCGGGCTGGGCGGTGCGCCCGCGGTCGTGATCACCAGCGGCCGGTCGAGCTCGCGGGCCTGCTCCGCGTCCATGATCGTCGTGACGACGGTCGGGGCACCGTTGAGATGGGTGATGCCGTGCGCGTCGATCAGCTGCCAGATCGTGTCGCCGCGCACCTCGCGCAGGCAGACCTGGGTGCCGCCCGCGGCCGCGAGGGCCCACGCCGTGCACCAGCCGTTGCAGTGGAACATCGGCAGGGTCCACAGGTAGACACTCGCCGCGTTGTACCCGGTGAGGGCCAGCCCACCGAGGGAGGCGAGGTAGGCGCCGCGATGGGTGTAGACCACGCCCTTGGGACGGCCGGTGGTCCCCGACGTGTAGTTGATCGTGATCGGCGCCAGCTCGTCGTCGACCACCCAGTCGAGTCCGCCGGGCTCCCCCCCGTCGAGCAGCGCCCGGTAGTCCACGGTGCCGGGGAGCACGCCTTCCGTCGGCGGTCCGTCGGGGTCGACGGCCGTGACGACGGTGCGCACCGTGGCGAGCGTCCCGAGCAGGGGCGTGACGAGATCCCCGAACGCGGGGTCGACCACGAGGACGACGGCCTCGGCGTGATCGCAGATGTAGCGGATCTCCTCGGAGGCCAGCCGGGTGTTCATGGCGACAAGCACCCCGCCCGCCAGCGGCACCGCGAAGTGCGCGACGACCAACTCCGGCACGTTGGGCAGCAGGTACGCCACGCGGTCGCCCGGGGCCACGCCCGCCGCGCGGAGGGCGTTCGCCAGCCGTTGCGCCTCGTCGGCGAGCTCGCGGTAGGTGAGGCTGCGGGTGCCATGGATGACGGCGGTCTTGTGGGGATGGACCTCGGCGCTGCGGCGGAGGAAGGAGAGCGGGGTCAGCTGGGCGTCCATGTACCCGAGTCTCGACCGGTATGGCCAGGCATGTCAGCAGGTCCGCGGCGTTCTTGGTGCGGTGGACAACATGTTGTGGCGGCATTGACAACGTCGGCGTCCAGATGTTGTTTCAGGACCGCGTCGGTGCTGCGCTGGGCCGACGACCCGAGGGAGGGGACGCCGTGACCGACCTGACCAACACCATCCCGCTCGAGATGCCGCACGGAAACGATCTCGCCATGAGCCGGGGCACCGACTTCTTCCACGTCGCCGAGCAGCTCAACGAGCGCGAGCGCGAGGTACTGCGCCGGGTGCGCGAGTACTGCGACACACAGGTCGCGCCGGTGGCCAACGAGTACTGGGAGCGGGCCGAGTTTCCGATTCCCCTCGTCGAGGGCTACCGCAAGCTGGAAGTGGCGGGTGGCGCGCTGTCGGGCTACGGATGCCCCGGTCTGTCACCGCTCGCGGAGGGCATGGTCGCCGCCGAGCTGGCGCGCGGTGACGGCAGCATCGCCACGTTCAACGCCGTTCACTCCGGTCTCGCGATGACCGCGATCGGGCTGCTGGGTTCCGAGGAGCAGAAGCAGCGCTGGCTGGTGCCGATGGCCGCAGTGGACAAGATCGGGGCGTTCGCGCTGACCGAGCCCGAGCACGGTTCCGACGTGGTCCGGCTGAGCACCCGGGCCCGGCGGCAGGCCGACGGTGGCTGGACGTTGCACGGGCGCAAGCGCTGGATCGGCAACGGCACGCTGGCCGACATCGTCGTCGTCTGGGCCCGCGACGACGACGGGGAGGTGGGCGCGTTCGTCGTGGAACATCCCGCCGGTGCGGCAAACCCGGTGCCCGGCTACCGGGCGGAGCGGATCACCGGCAAGGCCGCCAACCGCGCGGTCTGGCAGGCTCAGATCGAGCTCGACGGGGTGCGGGTCGAGCCGGACGCCCGGCTGGCACACGCCCGGACCTGGGACGACACCGGCCGAGTGCTGGCCACGTCGCGCCAGACGGTGGCCTGGGAGGGGCTCGGGCACGCCGTCGCCGCATACGAGGGCGCAGTGACCTACGCGCTGCGCCGCGAGCAGTTCGGCAGGCCGCTGGCGCGCTTCCAGCTGGTACAGGACAAGCTCTCACACATGCTGGCCGACATCACCGCCATGCAGACCATGTGCACGCGGCTGTCGCAGCTGCACGCCGAGGGTCGGGTGGACCTCCCCCACGCTGCACTGGCCAAGCTGGTGACGGCGTCGGCGGCGCGGCGCGTCTGCGGGATGGCCCGCGACGTGCTGGGCGGCAACGGGATCCTGCTCGACCACCACGTGGCCCGCCATCACGCCGACATCGAGGCGGTCTACACCTACGAGGGCACCGACTCGGTCCAGTCGCTCATCGTCGGCCGAGCCGTCACCGGGATCAGCGCCTTCGTCTGAGCGGGCCGGCGTCGGTTCCCTGTCGCGTGTCGATCTGGGAGTCTTCCGAAGATGACCGACTCCCGGCTCGCCGCATGCGTGGACCGGATCGAACGGTGCGCGGGCGACATCGTCGACGCGGTGGTGGCCGCGATCCTCAGCGAGATCGCGATCTACCGCAACGACGTCGTCGTGCCGCGGGCGGACCTGCGCCGGTCGGTGATCGACAACGTGCGCTACATCCTCTCCGCGCTGCGCGACCCCGAGTCGGGGCGGGACTTCATCGCGCCGCAGGAGACGGGGCGGCGTCGCGCCCAGCAGGGCGTGCCGCTGCCCGAGGTGATCAGGGCGTTCCGGCTGTGCTTCACCGGCGTCTGGGACCACCTGGCGACGGAGCTCCGCCGCACCGACGAGCCCGACATGGTCGACACTGTGCTGACGGCCACATCGACGATCTGGCAGCTCACCGACGAGTACGCGCTGGCACTCACGGAAGCGCATCGGAGCACGACGGCCGAGCTGCTGGTCGAGCGCCAGCAGCGGCGCTCGGCCCTGGCCGAGGCGCTGTTCAGCGGCGAGCCGGGGCCCGAATCCTGGCCGTGGGAGATCTCGGCGCTGCTCGGCCTGCCTGCCGACGGCGACCTCGTCGTGGTCGCGGCGGACACCGTCCGGCCTGCCCAGGAGGGGTTGCCGAACATCGAGAAGCGGTTGGCCGAGCACGGGTTCACCTCGATCTGGCAGCTCACCCCTGCTCGCCAACGCGGCATCGTCGCGCTGAGCGGTGGCACGGTCGACACGCTGATGAAGATCCTCCGTCAGGTGGCCCGCACCCGGACCGGCGTGAGCCCGACCTTCCGGTCGCTGCACGAGACCCCGCGCGCACTGCACCTGGCCGGGGTCACGGCCGCGTCGGGAGCACCGGGGGCGGTCACTGCACTGTCCGCCAGCCCGCTCGCGGGCCTGGTGGCCGAGCGCCCCGACGAGAGCTGGCGGCTGGCCCGCGAGGTGCTGGGCCGGGTGCTGGAACTGCCGGCCGACGACCGGGCCGTGCTGCTGGGGACCGCCCAGGCCTGGTTCGATCACGGCGGCTCCGCCGAGCGTGCGGGCGAGGCGCTGTACTGCCACCCCAACACCGTGCGCTACCGGCTACGCAGGCTGCAGGAGCTGACCGGCCGCACGCTCACCGAGCCGTGGGCGGTGGCCGAGCTGGCCGCGGCGCTGCAGTCGTACA
>JAEUJO010000249.1 GCA_016794615.1 Pseudonocardia sp.
CAATCGGGTCTTCGCGCGCATATGACCGCTACGCTGTCGAAAGGCCGAAATGCCCGGTATTCCGGGTGACGTCGCCGCGGCCCGGGAGCCCGGACCCGGTACTTCCAGGAGCGTTCATGACTGCCGACCTCCCGACGACCGACCGCATCTCCAACGAGCGCTGGCATGTCCTGTCGCGCCAGGACGTCCTCGGCTGGCTCGACACCACCCCCCAGGGCCTGTCGAGCGCCGACGCCGCGGACCGGTTGGGGCGGTACGGTCGCAACGAGCTGCCCGCGGCCGAACCGGCGTCCGCGCTCACCGTTCTGTTGCGGCAGTTCGTCAGCCCGCTGATCGGGATCCTGCTCGTCACCTTCGCCATCACGCTGACCCAGGGCCACTGGGTGGATGCCGGCGCGATCGGCCTGGTGCTGGCGCTCAACGCCGGCATCGGCTTCTGGCAGGAGCGCAAGGCCGAGACGGCGGTCCGTGCCCTGCAGCGGCTGTCGGTACCGGTGTGCCGGGTCCAGCGGAACGGGTCCGAGCAGGAGACGGCCGCCGCCGAGCTCGTACCGGGGGACGTTGTACTGCTGCAGAGTGGCGAGCGGGTTCCGGCCGACCTGCGGCTGCTCGAGGTCAACGGCCTGCAGGTCGACGAGTCGATGCTCACCGGCGAAGCCCTGCCGGTGACCAAGCAGGTGAACCGGCTGCCGGTGCATACCCTCGCCACCGACCGCACCAACATCACCTTCAGCGGCACCCTGGTGACGTCCGGCCGAGGACGGGGCGTTGTCGTCGGTACCGGCACGGGCACCGAGCTCGGCATGATCAACGAGCTGATCCAGGGCTCGGCGGGGCAGAGTCCGCTGACCGTGCTGACGCACACCCTCGAACGCCGCATCGGGATCCTCATCGCGGGCGTGTCACTGGCGATCTTCCTTGCCGGACTCGTGCTCGGCTACGGCGTCTCGGACATGTTCCGGACGGCCGTGGCCCTGGCGGTGGCCTCCGTTCCCGAGTCGCTGCCGATCGTGCTGACCGTGGCCATGAGCCTTGGCGTCGCCGCGCTGGCCCGGCAGAACGCGATCGTCCGCTCGCTGCCGGCCGTCGAGACTCTCGGGTCGACCACGGTGATCGGCTCGGACAAGACGGGCACGCTGACCCGCAACGTGCTGACCGTCGAGGTCGTGTGGACCGCGAGCGGGGTGCTCGACCTGCGCGCGGCCGGGGAGACCGCCGCCGCCCCCCGGCTGCCGGACACCGCCCGCCGGACGCTGCATGCCGGAGCGATGACCAACGAGGCGCACCAGGCTCCCGCCGGGGCGACGACGTCCGCCGGCGAACCGCTCGACTTCACCGGCGACGCGGTCGACGTGGCCATGCTGCGGGCCGCCCTGCACCTGGGCGCGGCCACGATCCAGGAACGGGACACCCGGTGGGGGGCCCACACCCCATACGAGCCCGAGCTGCGGCTCTCCCAGACGGTACGGACGGAGCCCGACGGACGCCGCGTCCTCTACGTGAAGGGCTCTCCCGAGGTGCTCGCGGCGCTGTCGACGACCATGGCCACCGACGACGGCGACCGCCCGTTCGATCCGGAGCCGGTCGAGGCGGCGAACAACGAGCTCGCGCGGCAGGGAATGCGCGTCCTGGCCACCGCCGTGCGCGTACTGGACCCCGACGAGCCGGTGCAGCGCCCGCTGCCCCACCCGTCGGCCCTCACCTTCCTCGGCCTCCAGGGCATGGAGGACCCGCCCCGGCCCGGCGTCGTCGACGCGGTGGCAGACTGCCGGCGGGCCGGCATCACGGTGGTGATGATCACGGGGGACCACCCCGCCACCGCAGCCTCCATCGGGTCCCGGTTGGGGCTCGGCTCCGGGGCGGCGCCCGTGACCGGAGCGGACATGGCGGGCATGGACGACCACGTGCTCGCCGCGACGCTGCGCAGGAGCGGCGTGGCCGCCCGCGTCACCCCGCAGGACAAGCTGCGCATCGTCCGGCTGCTGCAGGATGAGGGCGAGGTCGTGGCGGTCACCGGCGACGGGGTGAACGACGCGCCGGCCCTGCGCGCGGCGTCCATCGGCGTGGCCATGGGCCGCTCCGGAACCGCGGTCGCCCGCGAGGCCGCCGACATCGTGCTCACCGACGACAACTTCGTCACGATCGTCGGCGCCGTTCGCCAGGGCCGCGTGACGTTCAACGCGATCCGGAAAGCCACCTTCTTCCTGCTGGCGACCGGCCTGGCCTCGCTGATCTCGGTGTCGATCAACCTGGTCGCGGAGCAACCGCTGCTGTTCCTCCCGGTCCAGCTGCTGTTCATCAACGTCGTCACGAACGGGCTGCAGGACATCGCGTTGGCCTTCGAGCCACCGGAGGGCGACGAGCTGCACCGGCCACCCCGGTCCCGGCAGGAGGGCCTGCTGTCACGGACGCTGTGGCTGCGCACCGTGCTGGTGGCGGCGTGGATAGCAGTGGCGATCGTCGTGACCTTCCGGTGGGCGCTCGACCACGGCTACTCCGAGGTGCACGCCCGCACACTCGCCCTCACGCTGTTCGTGACGCTCAACTTCTGGCTGGTGCTCAGCGCTAGGGCGGAGAACCGCTCGTTGTTCGCCCTGAACCCGCTCGGGAACCCGCTGCTGCTGGCCAGCGCCGTCGGCGCGCTGCTGTTGTACTTCGCCGCGACCCAGTGGTCGGCCACCGACGCGCTGCTGGGACTGGTCAGACTGGCACCAGGCGAATGGCTCGCCTGCTTCCTGCTGGGCGCCTCCGCACTCGCCATCACCGAGATGCACAAGCTCAGCCGGTGGCTCGCCGGAGCGGGTTGCGCACCGCGTCGGCGGCGACCCGGGGCAGTTCGGTGAGCGCCTGGTGGTAGTCGTGCCGGTCGACCCGGGTCAGCACCCGGGAGACCGCCGGGTCGCCGGTGAGCACGAGAGCTGGGACGACCACCGCTCGGCGATGCAGCGCGAACGTCGTGTGCTGCTGCGGGTCACCCTGGATCGCGCCGGTCCCGATCGCGCCGGCTGAGCGGAAGTGCAGGGTCGGAGGCCCACGCTCCCGAGCGATGATCGAGCAGAGGCGAGCCGTCCCGGCGTTGCCCACGCGTATGATCGCTGCCATGTCGCGGTCGAGACCGTCCGTCGATCGCCCGGGCTCGCAGTCGGCCCTCAAGAGCGCGAATCAGCAGCGTCTCCTCAACCTCCTGCTGGTGAACGGCGAGCTGACCCAGGCCGAGATCGCCCGGCGGAGCGGACTGGCCCCTGCGACGGTGTCGAACATCGTCCGGGAACTGGTCGACCACGGCGTGCTCGTGGGCACCGACGGGACGAGACCGAGGGGCCGGGTCGTCCGCCTGGCCCGGGCGAGCGGCGTCGCCGTCGGCGTCGACTTCGGATACCAGCACATCACCACCGCCGTGGCCGACCTCTCGCACACCATCCTCTCGACCCGGCGGGTGGTCCTCGATGTCGGCCGCGACGCCCGCGGCGCGGTGGACTGCGCACGGCAGCTCATCGAGGAGGTGCTGGAGGAGGCCGACACCGGCTGGGATGACGTCGTCGGCATCGGTGCGGGCCTCCCCTCGCCCATCGACAGCCGCACCAGGAAGCTCGGCGCTCCGTCCCTGCTCCCCGGCTGGGAAGGGCTCGACGTCGACGAGTTCATCTCCCACGCCATCGGCAGGGACGTCGCGGTCGAGAACGACGCCAACCTCGGGGCCCTCGCCGAGCACGTCTGGGGCGCGGGCCGTGGTTACGACAACATGGCGTACCTCAAGCTGTCCGAGGGCGTCGGCGCGGGGCTGGTCCTGGACGGGAAGCTCTTCCACGGCGGACGCGCCGGCACGGCCGGCGAGATCGGGCACACGACCGTCGACGAGTACGGAGCGGTGTGCCGCTGCGGCAATCGCGGCTGCCTGGAGACGCTCGTGGCCGCTCGAGCAGTGGTGAGCCTGCTCGAGCCGGTATGTGGTGCCGGGCTCACGATCGCCGACATCGTCGAACGTGCCGAGCGCGGTGACGCGGCGTGCCGTCGGGTGCTCGCCGACACGGGGCGTCAGACCGGCGTCGCACTGGCGAATCTCTGCAACCTGCTCAACCCGGAACGGGTCATCATCGGGGGTGAGCTCGCAGTCGCCGGCGAGCTGCTGCTGCAGCCGATGCGCGAGATCGTTCGGCGCTATGCCATCCCCAGCGCGGTGGCGACGCTCGACCTCGTTCTCGGCTCGCTCGGGCCGAGCGCCCCCGTGCTCGGCGCGGTGGCGCTGGCACTGCACGGCCAGGCTCAGCTCATCAACTCCTGAACGAAACCGGCAAGTGGAGAGCGGCCACCGAGCCATCGTTTTCACGTGCGCCGTACAGCTAATATGGTGCAGATCACATAGTTGAGCGTGTGATCGAACAATCTGCTGCTGCTGTGACTCACTTCTCCGGATCCGGCCGGCCACGCCTCGGCCAGCAAACGCTTTCATCTTTTGATCTTGGTGAGTCGAGCGTTGACAGACCACCCGATATGAGGTTCGCTACATAAACGCGAGACGCTGGAATCAGCCCCACTGATCTTCGACTCTTGGAGATCGATCTGCTCCTGGGCGGTAGCCGGGTGAGACCGAGGAGATGCAGGTGGGCGACATGGCCGTGACGCTGGTCGCGGGTGAGCCGGTCCGGGTCGCGCGCATCACCACCGGCCTCGGCCTCATCACCGGACCCGGTCTCCCGGCGGTCGGGTCGGTGCCGGAGACCGGACGTGAGGCCCCCGCTGACCGACTCGGAGAAGACGGTGACGAAATCGACTGCCGTGGACGCAACGGTCGTCGGCAAGACCGCGGCCATCCTCCTGACATTCACGCACGGAGCGGCGCACAGCTTCACCGAGATCGTCGCCGCCACGGGGCTCCCGCCGTCCACGGCTCATCGACTGATCGCCCAGCTCACCGCCTGTGCGCTCCTTGAGCGCACGACGCACGGCGACTATCGCATCGGCCGGACGGTGCAGTCGATCGGGGCGGCGAGAGGCCTCACGACCACCCTGGAAAGCCTGGCATCACTGCTGCTGCAGGACCTGTCGCAGGCCCTGGACGTCGAGGCCCGGCTCGGCGTCCTGACCCCGCACGACGTCGCGTTCATCGAGAAGGCACACGGCCACCGACCGGTCACGACCTTCGCACACGGGACGACCGTCCCCGCGCACGCAACCGCCATGGGGAAAGCACTTCTCGCCTTCTCCGCGCCGTCGGTCGTCGACAGGTTCCTCGCGCGCGGGCTCCCCGCGTACACGCCACACACGATCAGGTCGCAAGCCCACTTCCGGCGGGCCCTGGCCATGACCCAGCGATCCCGTGTGGCGGTGGCCTGGCGAGAGCTCGAGCCCGATCGCGGGGCCCTCGCGGTACCGGTGTCCGACGGCACAGGGCAGGTGGTCGCCGCCATCGAGATCCGAGTGGACCGGCCGACGGCGGAGCTGGCGCGGGTACACCCCACGCTCACCGTGGCCGGGCACAGGTTGACCCGCGAGCTGTCACTCACCTTCTCGTCCTGAATTCCCGCAACACGGACCTCGTTCGACAGGAGAGGACCCAATGGTGCCGCCGGTGAGCCCCGGCCCCCCGTCCCGAGGCAAGCACGCGAGCATCGTCGATGTCGCCGCGCTTGCCGGAGTCTCCATCTCGACCGTCTCACGGGTGCTCGGCGAGAGGGCGAGGGTGCATTCCGCGACCCGCCAACGCGTTCTGGAGGCCATCCAAGCCTTGAAGTACGTGGCGTTGCCCCATGCCTCGGTGCTGGCCTCGGGCCGGACCCGGACCGTGGGAATCATCACGCCGTCGATGACCGGGTGGTACTTCGGCAACGTGATCGGCGGCGCGTGGGAGGTCCTGCACAGCTCCGGATACGACCTGCAGCTGCACAACCTGGCGAGGCCGGAGGCACGGGACCGGTTCTTCGACCGTATGTCCATCGTCAGGCGGGTCGATGCCGTGATCTCGGTGGGGCTGCCCGACGACCAGGAGCTCGTGACCGCCCTGCGCACCCTCGGCCTCCCGCTCGTCGTCCTGGGCGCCCGGGCACCCGGCCTGACGAGCGTGGCGATCGACGACGTCAAGGCGGCGCGTAGCGCGGTGCGCTACCTCATCCATCAGGGCCACCGGAGGATCGCCATGCTCAGTGACAGGGACGACGGGACCGGCTGGACCACGGCGACACGAGCGCGGCGGCAGGGTTACCGGGAGGCACTGGCCGAGCTCGCGGACGGCCGGGATCCGGACCACGACGTGGTGGAGTCCGAACCGGGCTACGACGCCGGCGTGCGGGCCGCGACCGCGCTCATGACCCGACCCGACAGGCCGAGCGCGATCTTCGCCGAGTACGACGAGTTGGCCCTCGGCGCCCTCCGTGCGTTGCATCTGCTCGATGTCGCCGTGCCCGGGCAGGTGTCGGTGATCGGGCTCGACGACCACACCATGGCCGGCGCCGTGGACCTCACCACCGTGGCACGACCCGTACACGAGGAAGGCGCGCTCGCCGGACGCCTCGTCCTCGATCTCCTGGCCGACCGGTCACGCGAGCCGGTCGACGTGACCGTCCCCACCCGCCTGATCATCCGCGGGAGCACGAACTCGCACCAGCAGGATGCCGAACCCAGCGGAACGCAGTCGCTGATCACCTTCGACCGCTGAACATCGACTTCACGGAATCGTCCGTCCGGCGGGCGTTGGTGGTTGTGATCGCCGTTGGGGGTGTGGACGGCTGACCGATCAACCGTGAAGGCCCGCAGCCGGCGATCATCTACCGTGCGCGCCCGCAGCGGGCGATCATCGGCCGTCGCCGCCTCTGCATGGGCCCGACGGCGAGTCCCGCCGCCGCGATGACGACGGACGGCCGTCAACCTGATGATCCGGCGGCACGAGGACCGGCCGGACTTCGCGAGGCCCTTCGGGGCTGGCCCGTCACTCCCCGGCCGTGCCACCCTGCCGAGCGTGAACTCAACGAGCGACCCTTCGGCGGGTGCTGGCGGCCCGCTGCCGGTGCTGACCTTCGGCCACGGCCCGAAGCTCGTCGTCGCCGTCCACGGCATCACGGCCTCGGCGATGGAGTGGCCTCCGGTGGCCCGACGGCTGTCCGCAGGGTGGACCCTCGTGGCGCCCGACCTGAGAGGGCGGGGAGCGGCCGCCGCGCTGGCCGGACCGTACGGGCTGCGCCGTCACGTCGAGGACGTCTGCGCGACGGTGAGGTCCCGGTCGGCGGACTCGGGTGCGGTACTCGTCGGGCACAGCATGGGCGCGTACATCGCGCTGCTGGCCGCGGCCACCGAGCCCGGGCTCTTCCGGCGGCTGGTACTCGTCGACGGCGGCCTGCCCTTCCCACTGCCACCCGAGGGCATCAGCGTCGACGACGTGCTCAAGGCCACCCTCGGGCCGGCGATCGACAGGCTGAACACGACCTTCGAGTCCGAGCAGGCCTACCTCGACTTCTTCCGCTCCCATCCCGCGCTGACCGCGGACTGGAACGACGACATCGCGGCCTACGTGCGATACGACCTCACGGGGGAGCCGGGGCGGATGCGCTCACGGGTCGTCGGTGACGCCGTCCGGGAGGACGGGCGCGACGTACTGGTACTGGCCGAGGACTACATCGCGGCCTGGGCCGCGCTCGAGGTTCCGACCGTGCTCCTGCGCGCACCTCGCGGCATGTTCGGGCAGGCGCCCGGCCTCCTCGCCGATGAAGCCGTCGAGGACGCCGCCCGCCGGCGACCCGACATCACGATCGAGACCGTGGCCGAGGCCAACCACTACACGATCGTGCTCGCCGACCGGTTCGCCGCCCGGATCGCCCGCCACATCGAGGCCGGAGAAACGCCGTGAGCCCGGTCATGCCGTCGGCGCTCCCCCGAGCGTGAC
>JAEUJO010000278.1 GCA_016794615.1 Pseudonocardia sp.
GCCTGGAACTCGCGCCGCAGCGGCTTCGGGTCGTGGTTGTTGACCAGGACGAAGGATTCCCCGGGGGCCAGCCGCCCGTAGACGCCGAAGATGCGCGGATGCCGGCGACCGCGCGGGATCTCGCGAACGTCGACCACCCCGGGTGTGTTCAGTGCATCGCCGGCGACCAGAGTGTCGACGTCCTCGACCAGCACCGGAAGATCCACTCCCGGCAGCACCGCCAGTGCGGGGAGCAGCACCTCCTGCTCGACCTGGTGGCAGACCTCCAGCAATCCGACGAGCGCGTGCGCCGAGGCCGCGAACTCGGCGGAGCTGTCCGCTCGATTCAGCTCGGTGATCCGGGCGGCGAGGAGGTCGTGCTGGGCGCGCAGCGCACGCACCAGCAGGCGGGTCTCGGCCGCCCCTGCCGCGACCGAGTACAGAACCTGGTCGGTCGCCAGGCGGTGGCGGACAAGCCGCGAGGCGCAGAAGGCGATGAGCCTGTCGCGCACCTCCTCCTGCACGGCGAGCGGGAGTTGCAGGTCGCTGGCCAGTTCGACCTTCGCCGTGAGCTCGGCGAGCAGTTCGTCCCCGCGGTGCCGCAGCGTCTGCTGCGCCCGCAGGGCGGGGTCGGCGGAGGTGTTCTGGATCGGCGACGTCACGAGGTGTCCTCCTGCCTCCCGCGCCACCTACTGGCGCCACGCCCAGTCCAGCAGGTTCTCCCTATTTCTACAAGTAGTTATTGTGTTATCGTGGGTACCGGCGGACCACGAGGAGGAGGTCTGTGACCTACGTGATCGCGTTGCCCTGTGTCGACATCAAGGACCGCGCCTGTGTCGAGGAATGCCCGGTCGACTGCATCTACGAGGGCGGCCGCTCGCTGTACATCCACCCCGACGAGTGCGTCGACTGCGGCGCGTGCGAGCCGGTCTGCCCGGTCGAGGCGATCTACTACGAGGACGACTTACCGGAGAAGTGGGCCGTCCACACCGAGGACAACGCCCGGTTCTTCACCGACACCCTGCCCGGGCTCGACGCCCCCCTGGGGAGTCCGGGCGGCGCGACCAAGCTCGGCGTGGTGGCCGCGGACACCCCGCTGGTGCACGGTCTACCGCCGCACCCGATGGAGGGTTAGTGCCCCGTCCAGTCATGGTTTCGCCCGGCCGGTGGTCCCGTTCGCCCGTCCCCGACTCATTTTCGGATTAGTTCTGGCGCGCCGCGCGGCGCAGATGCTCGGTGAGCGCGTCGGCGGCCGGCGAGACGCCGCGGTCGGTGACGCCCTGGCACAGCGACAGGCTCCGAGTCGCCCAGGGGTCCTGTAGGTCGCAGACATCGAGCCGCCTGTCGTCCTCGACCGCGCGGCGGGGCAGCACGGCCAACCCGACACCTGCGGCCGCCAGAGTGACGACTGTGCCGATGGTGGCTGCGACGGCGCGGTAACGGGCTGCCGGGGCGTGGGGGCCGAGGTTGTCTTCGATGGCGCGTTGCAGCGGGACCTCGGCGTCGAGCCCTATCAACGGGTGCTCGGCGGCCTCCCGGAAGGTCATCGCCTCGCGGCCGGCCAGCAGCCCGCCGGCCTGCCCCGCGACGACCAGCGAGTCGTCGCCGATCGGCTCAGCACTGAGTCCGGCGCCGCGCGCGACGTCGTCGAGTACCACTCCGAGGTCAGCCTGTCCCGCGGCCAGCAGTTCGACGGTCTGTGCGCTGCGTCGTTCCGTCGCGATGACGTCCATGTCCGGGTGCTCGGCGAGGAATCCGGCGAGCGCCGCGGGGACGAGGCGATGCGTCGCCGAACTGCCGGCCAGCAGTCGCAGCACGACGGTTCCGGTGCTGGCGTAGCCGGCCACTGCGCTCTCCATGCGGGCGGTGTGGGCGAGCACCTCGCGGGCGTGCCGTGCCAGCGCCGACCCCGCAGGGGTCGGGCGCACCCCGCGCCGACCGCGGATCAGCAGTGGCACGCCGGCGTGGTGTTCGAGCGCGCGGACCCGGCTGCTGGCCGAGGGCAGGCTCAGGTGCATCCGCCGAGCGCCTGCCGTGATGGAGCCCTCGGCGACAACGTGGAGGAACAATCGGAGGTCGAGCAGGTCGTACCGCACCCGGCCCAGCCTACGGCTGGCACGAAGGCACCCTGCGTCGATCACGCATTGTGGCCGCCCACCGGTGCGCCGATCCTGCCAGGCGTGGGCACGGTCGGGTTGGTGTTGGTGGGGGTGGCGGCCGGGGCGCTGAACTCCGCGGGCGGTGGCGGGACGTTCGTGGCGTTGCCCGCGCTGGTCGCGGCCGGGTTGCCGCCGGTGACGGCGAATGCCGCGTCCACTGTCGCGCTGCTGCCCGGGGCGCTGTCCGGGGCGTGGGCCTACCGCCATGAGCTGGGCCCGGTAGGTCCGGCGTCGGCGACCGCGATGGCGGCGGCGAGCGCGCTCGGCGGGCTGGTCGGGGCCGTAGCGTTGGTGGTCTCGGCGGCCGCGGCATTCGCGGCGGCGGTGCCGTGGCTGCTGGCGTTCGCCACCGCAGTGCTCGCGGTGGGCCGCCCGCTGGTGCGCGTCGTGGGGCTTGACCTCGCCTTCGCGGCGCGGCCCCTGCTGGGCTGCCAGTTCGTGCTGGCGATCTACGGCGGATACTTCGGCGGGGCCGTCGGCATTCTCATGGTGGCGTTGTGGAGCATCGGCACGGGCCTCGACGCAGCCACCGGCAACCCGATGCGGGTGGCTCAGCTGGCCGCGACCAACCTGCCTGCCGCCGCCCTGTTCCTGGTCGCGAGCGACGTGCTCAGCGCCGCCGCGCCGACCGCAGTAGTGCTGGCAGGGGCGCTGGCCGGCGGGTACCTCGGTGCCCGGGTCGCGCGAGTGCTTCCGGCCGGGGTGCTGCGAGCGATCGTGCTGCTCGTGGCCGTGACATCAACCGCCGTCTACATCGCGCGCGGGTGACTCCACCGCAGCCCATCCGTGCTCCAGCCGGTGGGCGTTGCACCAACCCTGTGTGGCCCGTCACGTCGCATCGTTCCGCGATGTATCGTGTTACGATACAAAGAGCGCAACGATGTGGCCGCACGCCAGGTGGGGCGGCCACCCGACGGAGGTGCGTTGTGCTGAGTGATCACGAACGAAGACCTTGC
>JAEUJO010000286.1 GCA_016794615.1 Pseudonocardia sp.
GCCTTCGACGCCCTGCTCACCGCGCTGAACCCGGCGAACCGCGACTGGGCCCGGGACGCGGCCGCGCTCGTGCTGGTCGCCGCCGAGACGGCCGACGCCGAGGGGGCGCCGCGACGCTGGGCCGTCTACGACGCCGGCCAGGCGGCGGCCCACCTCACCGCGCAGGCCTCCGCGCTCGGCCTGTCCGTCCGCCAGATGGGCGGGTTCGTCGCCGACGACCTGCCACCGCTGCCCGAGCGGGTCGTCCCGCTGGCCGTGGTCGCGATCGGCGTCGCCGTTCCGGGCGACCGGATCCCCGAGGGGCACCCGGCCACCCGGCTTCCCGCCCGGGCCCGCCGTCCACTCGACGAGCTGCTCCTCGACGTGGCGTGATCCCGACGGGTTCCGGCCGGGTCGGGTTGATCGTCGGGGTGACACCGGGGTGGTCGCCGGGCCGGTTGCCGCCGCACGATCGGCTCGCCGGTGGCCGGGTTGATCGTCGGGGCGACCGTGCGCCGGATCCGGGGCCCGGGAGTGCACCACTGGCGCCCGGACGATCAGCGGGCACCCGGCCGAGCTGATCGTCCGGCGACCACCCCGATACCGCCCAGGTTCTCCGGGTACCTGTTGATCGTCAGGCGTCCGGGTCTCCGGCGGGCGCGTCGGGGGCGGGTCGATCACGCACGCGGCGTCTCCGCCGTTCGTCACCGGGTTCGCGGAGCCCTCGCCGAGCAGCCCCGGCAGGTTGCCGGGCCGGGTCGGGCGGTCACCCCGCAGATGGTCGGGTCGTCCAGCAGGTTCACCTCGCCGATCAGGCCGGCCGCGGTGGATCGGGAGTGTCGTCCGACGCGACACCGCCGGACGCCGGCAGCACGGCGGCGGCACGTCCGAGGCGGATGGGTCGCGATGGCGTCACGGTGTCTCCTCGATCACCGGGCGGAGCGCCGGTCAGGCACGCATCGGGCGGTCCGGCGAGCGGGACGACCCCGGCGCATGCCGGGTGCGTCGGACCGCGGACGGGTGTCGCACAGTGCGACGGCGGTGGCCCGTGATCCGCGGTAGCGTCCGAACTCCGGCCCCCGTCGGTGAGAAAGGACACGCTTTCCATGATCTTCATCGTCGTGAAGTTCCCGGTGCGCCCCGACAAGGCAGACGAGTGGGAGGCCGTCGCCCGGCAGTACGCGCGCGACGTCAACTCCGAGGAGGGCTGCCTGTTCTACACCTGGCACCGCACCGTCGACGACCCCGACGAGTGGGTGTGCGTCGAGGGTTTCCGGGACCAGGACGCGGCCGTCGCGCACGTGAACTCCGCGGCGTTTAAGAACATGCTCGAGGTGGCCCCGGACCTCGTCGCCCGCCAGCCGCTGATCATCAACACGACCATCGAGCAGAACGACTGGGGCCCCATGGGGGAGATCAAGCCGCGCGAGTCCTGATCCACGCCGGCTGAGCGCGCCCCGTCGTCGGGGTGCGCTCGGCGGGAGTCAGCGGGATCATGGCCGCGTGCCGTCCCCCGACCTGCGGCCGCGAACCGGCTCCCCCGGCCCGCACGCCCACCCGCCCGCAGGTGCAGCCGGGTCGACGAGTACGCGGTGAGCGCGCAATGACCGCCGACCCGCACGACCTGGAGCGGTTCGTCGCCGCGCAGGACCCGGTGTGGGACCGGGTCCGTGGCGAGCTGGCGCGGGGCCGGAAGGCGACCCACTGGATGTGGTTCGTGTTCCCGCAGCTCGCCGGTCTGGGCTCCAGCTCGACGGCCCGCGCGTACGCCGTGTCCGGGCTCGACGAGGCGCGGGCCTACCTCGCGCACCCCGTGCTCGGTCAGCGGCTGCGGGAGGCCGCCGAACTGGCGGTCGCCGTGAAGGTGCGCACGGCGTCGGAGGTGTTCGGCTACCCCGACGATCTCAAACTTCGGTCGTCCATGACCCTCTTCGCCCGCGCCGCGCCCGGGGATCCCGTCTTCGCCGCCGTGCTCGATCGGTACTTCGGCGGCGACCCCGATCCGCGGACGTTGGAGCTACTGGAATGATCGGAGTCCGCACGCAGCGTCACGACCAGCGGATACATCACTCGGACGGGCGCTTCGCACGCTCCCCGTCCGGCGGTGGACACGCGCCCCTGCTGCGCTCTACAGGACGCCCGGTAGTGTGCCTGCCGCAGGAGGACCGACCCGTACGGGTGAGTGGGTCCGGTGCAGGAGCGGCGCGAGCACATCGACCCGTTCGGGAGGACCGACCGTGGCTGACATGAGGTCCGTCTCCGAGCCCAGCTCGGTGGGCGGGAGCGCGATGGGTGGGCGAGACCCGTGGGCCGGGTTCGCCGCCGGGCCCTCGTCGGGCTCCTACCCGACGCTCGGCAACGGCTCGGAGGCGCGCGGCGACGACCGGCCGGTGGCCGACCTGGCCCGCCGTCTGCAGGACCGGGTCGACGGCCAGGAGGCGTTGCTCGACCGCGTCGCCGTCCTCGCGCAGCTCGCCGACGACCGCGCGCGGATCGCCGAGCTGCGCGACATCACCCGGCGTCTGCGCCGTGACAGCGAGGCCCTGCTGCTGCTGTGCGGGGCGGACCCGGGCGTGCACCGCGGTGCCCCGCACACCGTGCCCACCGTGCTCGGCGACGCCGTGGCCCTCGTGGACGAGCCGTCCCGGGTCTCCGTCGCGCACGCACCGTCCGCGACGCTGTCCGGCAGCGCCGCCGTGGAGCTGCGGCACCTGGTCGCCGAGCTGGTCGACGAGGCCGCCGCGGCGTCGCCGGGAGCGCGGGTCGAGGTCGACGCCCGCCTGAAGCCCGACGGTGCGCTGGCGGTCGACGTGGTGGTGACCGGACACGGCTGGACGGACGCGCTCGGTACGCCCCGCGGCACCGCCGGGGCGTCGGCCGTCGCGGAGCGGCTCGCCCGGCGCTCGACGGGCGGGATCGGGCTGGAGCGCCCCCTGACCGACCAGCGGGAAGGAGTGGTCGCCACCCTGCTCTGCCCGGCTGCGCTGATCACCCGACCCGTCGGCAACGACCCCTGGTACCTGGCGGGCGACTCCACCCACCTCGGCATGACCTCGGCACTGCCCGAATCGACGCGCTACGGCCACGACGGGCCGCGCAACGGGGGCGACGAGCTGTTCGGCCCGCTGCCCACGTCGGTGGGTGTCGTCGCGACGCCGATCTTCGAAGCCGTCGCGTCGGCGTGGTTCCGCGACGACCAGCGCGGGCCGGCGAGGGACGACTGGGACACTGCGGGCGACCGCGAGTGGCGGGAGGCGTCCGCACGCGCCACGCGTACGGAGGCTCCGCAGACCACCGCCAGCGGCCTGCCGCGGCGCAGCCCGGGTGACCGCCTGGTCCCGCCACCCCGCACCTCCCGCCCGTCCGCCCCGCCCGACGAGCGGGTGCCCGAGCGGGTCCGTGACCGGCTGTCGACCTACCAGCGCGGCCTGCAGCAGGGCCGCCACCGCGCCGCCGACGCGGCATCCGCCTCGGAGGCGTCGGAGGCGTGGACCGCCGACGGCTGGTAGCCGGTTCCGGCTGACCCGGGACCGGCCTGACCGGACCCGTCAGGCGGCCACCCGGTTCTGGCACATCCAGGGCCGGTACGCACCGGTCCGGCGCCGGGCCGGATAGCAGGGTGCGGCGACCCGCGCGCCGCCGGCGATGCCGCGGCGCACCAGGTCGCGGGCGTGGGGGCCGTCGACCTGGTCCACGCCGAGCTCCGCCTCGCGGGCGAGCAGGACGATCAGCAGCCGCGCGCGCAGTGACAGGCTGTCGAGGGGGAGGAACACGGACACTCCATCTCCTGCGGGCCGCCCCGCGTCATCCGGCCGAGCAGACCGGGTACTCGTTCCTCGGTGTGGATCTTCCGGGCGTTCCACGCCGTTCGGGTGACCTGGACGACAGGAGCGCCTGCCGGTCGACGGTCAGGTACCGGCGTCCG
>JAEUJO010000327.1 GCA_016794615.1 Pseudonocardia sp.
ACCACCTGGGCGGTCTGGTGGGCGCCGTGGACGAGAGCGGTCAGCTCGGTGGCCAGCCGGCGCTGCGCGGCGCGCAGGTGCGGCCGCTCGGCGATGTCCTTCTCCAGCCGCTCGATCTCCTCGAGCGACAGGAACGTGAACATCCGCAGGTACCGCCCGACATCGGCGTCAGCGACGTTGACGAAGTACTGGTACCACGCGTACGGCGAGGTCATCTGCGGGTCCAGCCAGATGTTGGCGCCACCGGTGGACTTGCCGAACTTGCGCCCCTCGGAGTCCGTGATCAGTGGCACGGTCAGCGCATGGGCCGACGCGCCTTCGACACGCCGGATCAGCTCGACACCGCCCACGATGTTGCCCCACTGGTCCGAGCCGCCGATCTGGAGCCGGCAGCCCTCGCGGCGGAACAGGTGCAGGTAGTCCTGACTCTGCAGGAGCAGGTAGCTGAACTCCGTGTACGACATGCCGTCGGCCGCCAGCCGCCGCTTGACCGTTTCGCGAGCGAGCATGACGTTGACCGAGAAGTGCTTCCCGACGTCCCGCAGGAACTCCAGGACCGTCTGAGATCCGGTCCAGTCCAGGTTGTTCGCGATCACGGCGCCCGTGGGCGAGCCGTCGAACTCGACGAACCGCTCCAGCTGGCCGCGGATGCGCCGCACCCAGTCGGCGACCGTGTCCGTGCTCTGCAGGATGCGCTCCCCCACGTCACGCGGGTCGCCGATCTGTCCGGTCGCGCCGCCGGCGAGGACGACCGGCCGGGCACCCGCCTGCTGGAAGCGGCGCAGGGTGAGCAGCGGGATGAGGTGACCGGCGTGCAGGCTCGGGCCGGTCGGGTCGAAGCCGCAGTACAGCGTGAGCACCCCGGCCGCCAGTTCGCGGCGCAGCGCGTCGCGGTCCGTGGTCTGGGCGATCAGCCCACGCCACTCCAGCTCGTCCAGGATGTCGGTGCCGACTGTGCTCCCCGGGGCATCGGCGTTCGTGGTGCTCACGCCGTCGATCCTCCCCCACCGGTACCCGGGCTCGTCCCGGCGCCCCGGCCCGGGCGGTACGGGCTCACCGCGGGTGAGTCCGCGATCCAGAACCGCCACGGCGTCTCGTGCGCGGCGGCGACACCGACCCGGGGGCCCGTGCGCACCGCCGCCGGGTCCACGGGCGGACCGGCGAGCACCCGGACGGGCGAGCGCGGGTCGGTCAGGTCGAGCCCGTTGTGCGCACGGCTCAGCCCGAGCAGCGCAGCCAACCGAGCCGGACCGCGGGCGAGCTCGGCCGCGCGTCGCGCCGTGGGGCGCCGCGCGAAGGCCGTGGCCGAGTCCGACGTCACCTCACCGGCGCGCAGCAGTACCGCGCCCGCCTCACCGTTGGCCAGGCAGGTCACGTTCGCGCAGTAGTGCATGCCGTAGACGAAGTAGACGTAGAGGTGCCCCGGCGGCCCGAACATCACCGCGTTGCGGGCGGTGCGGCCGCGGAAGGAGTGCGACGCCGGATCGTCCGCCCCGCGGTAGGCCTCCACCTCCACCAGCCGGACCGCGACGGTGCCCTCCGGGGTGTCGGCCTCGACCGAGCAGCCGAGCAGGCGGACCGCGGCGTCGAGGATGTCGACAGCCAGCTCGTCACGACCGATCGGCACCCCCGTCCGCGCGTCCGCCCCCTCGGCCGCATCGCCCACATTTCCCCCGCCGACGCCGGTGCCAGCGGGCCGGGGCCGTGTCATCCCGCCCAGGACCGTGCCTCAACAACCTGCGCGCGCAGGCCGGCGAGCTGCTCCGCCACGCGCACCCCGGCGGTGCCTCCCCGGGCGTCGCGCGCCGCGATCGATCCCTCGACCGTCAGCACCGAGCGGACCTCCGGGGAGAGGGCGGGGTGTACGCCCGCGAGCTCGGTGTCCGTCAGGTCCTCGAGCCCGACGCCGCGCGCCTCGGCTGCGCGCACGCAGCCACCGGCGGCCTCGTGCGCGACCCGGAACGGCACGCCCTGCCGGACCAGCCACTCGGCGATGTCCGTCGCGAGGGTGAACCCGGCCGGTGCGAGGGCCGCCAGCCGGTCCGTGTGGAACGTCAGGGTCGCCACCATGCCGGCGACCGCGGGAAGCAGCAGCTCCAGCTGCTCGACCGAGTCGAACACGGGCTCCTTGTCCTCCTGAAGGTCGCGGTTGTACGCCAGCGGGAGTCCCTTGAGCGTGGCCATGAGCCCGGCAAGGTTGCCGATCAGCCGGCCCGCCTTGCCGCGCGCCAGCTCCGCGACGTCCGGGTTCTTCTTCTGCGGCATGATCGAGCTGCCGGTGGAGAACGCGTCGTCCAGCGTGACGTAGGCGAACTCCGCGGTCGCCCAGACGATCACCTCCTCGGCGATCCGGGACAGGTCGACCGCCACCATCGCGAGCACGAACGCCGCCTCGGCGGCGAAGTCGCGCGCGGCCGTGCCGTCGATCGAGTTGGCCGCCGACTCCCGGAAACCGAGCTCGGCCGCGACCGCCTCCGGGTCCAGCCCGAGCGACGACCCGGCCAGCGCACCCGACCCGTACGGCGACACCGCCGTCCGCCGGTCCCAGTCGCGCAGCCGATCCACATCACGCAGGAGCGCGTGCGCGTGCGCGGCGAGGTGGTGGGCGAGCAGCACGGGCTGGGCGTGCTGCAGGTGCGTCCGGCCCGGCATCGGCGCGTCCGGGTGGGCGATCGACTGGGCGAGCAGGGCGTCCACGACGTCGCAGACGCCCGCGGCGACCCGGCGGGCGGCGTCGCGCAACCACATCCGGAACAGCGTCGCCACCTGATCGTTGCGCGAGCGGCCGGCGCGCAGCTTGCCGCCCAGCTCCGCGCCCGCCCGCTCGACGAGGCCGCGCTCGAGCGCGGAATGCACGTCTTCGTCGTCCGGGGCGGGGCCGAAGGCGCCGACCGTGACGTCCGCGGCGAGCTTCTCCAGAGCGGAGAGCATTCCGGCGAGCTCGTCGTCGCTGAGCAGCCTGGCGCGGTGCAGCACGCGGGCGTGCGCCATCGAGGCACGAAGGTCGTAGGGGGCGAGGCGCCAGTCGAAGTGCGTGGACTTCGACAGCGCGGCCAGCGCATCCGCCGGGCCGGCGGCGAACCTCCC
>JAEUJO010000342.1 GCA_016794615.1 Pseudonocardia sp.
CCCCGTTGAGTATCGTTGACCCGACGCCCGGGCGGGACCGGGCCATCCGTCACCGCGAGGTTGCACCATGCCCAAGTCCAAGGTCCGCAGGAAGAGCGCGTACACACCGCCGCCGAACGTCCGGTCGCCGGTGAAGGTCGCCGGCCCCACCCATCCGGTGTACGTCGCGGTGATGCTCGGCCTCATGCTGCTGGGCCTGGCGTGGCTGGTGATGAACTACCTGGCCGGCGACAAGATCGGCTTCATGATCGCGCTCGGCTCGTGGAACTTCGTCATCGGGTTCGCGCTGATCGTCGTCGGTCTGCTGATGACCATGCGGTGGCGGTGAGCGGTCCACCCGGCGGGGACGGATCATCCCCAGTGTGGACAACATCTGTGGACAGTTGATCACGATCTGTGGACAGTTGGTTGTGCTCGGTGAATGACATGCCCGTACCGGTATCCGGAGGCGCATGGAGCCCGCCCGCCGGGCTCGTGGGGATGGCCTGGGCAGGCGCCGCTGCCGCCGCCGTGTGGTGCCTGCTGCTGGTCGGAACGGGCGACCTGCCCGGCCTGCTCCTGGCCGCCGTCGCCGCCGTGGGCCTGGCGCTCGCGGCGCTGTACGGCACGCGCGCCCGGCCGCGACTGGTGGTCGACGGCGACGGCGTGACCGTCGGCGGCCTCGTCGGCCGGCGCCATCTCCCCTGGTCCCAGGTCGAATCCGTGCGGGCACAGGCCGTTCGCCGCTGGGGCCGCAACTCGGTGATGCTGGAGATGGACGTCATCGACGCGGACGGCACCGAACGGATGTTGGTGTTCGGCAAGCTGGACCTCGGCGAGGATCCGGAGGACGTCGCCGAGGCGGTGCGCGCCGCCCGGCCGGCACCACCGGACCGCTAGTGCGGTGACCACCAACCAACCTTGACCGGGTCGGCGATCCCGCATCCGCAGCGAGCGCCCACACCGCCGGGGCCGATGACGCGCCGCCAGACCCGGCACACCTATGTGGTCACCGCACTACAGCGCCCGGCCCCACCGGCCAAGATCCAGCAGACGCTCCCTGGAAGCTGCTGCACTAGGCCATGACGGCCATGCGTAGTGCGAGCGAGACGAGCAGTAGCAGCGTGAGGCCGGCGAGCGCAGCGGTCTGCACCGGCGCGCGCCGGTTCGCCGGGGCGTAGATCAGTGCCGCGGTGGCGATCGCCCCCGTCAGCAGCCCGCCCAGGTGGCCGGCGACCGAGATGCCGGGCAGCACAAATGTGATCACGAGGTTGATCGCGATCAGGCCGCCGACCTGCCCCAACGGGATCCGGAGCCGACGCAGCAGCACCGCGAGCGCACCCATGAGGCCGAACACCGCCCCCGACGCCCCCGCGACGAGGGCGTTCGGGGCAGATAGCAGCATCACGGCTGTCGACCCGCCGAGCAACGAGACGAGATAGACGGCCAGGAACCGGCCCCGGCCGAGCACCGGCTCGATGTCACGGCCGATCACCCACAGCGCCATCATGTTGAACAGCAGGTGGATGGGGCCGAAGTGCAGGAACCCGCCGGTGAGCAGCCGCCACCACTCGCCGTCTGCGACCGCGTTCGGTACCAGAGCCCACGCCTGGAAGAGGGGCGCCCGGTCGTTGCGGGAGATGCTGCCCGAGGTGGCGACGGTCCAGGCGAAGACCGCGACGTTGAGCCCGACCAGCACCGGGGTGGCGAGCGGGCGTACCCCGGGTTCGGCGCCTGCGATCGTCACTCCGCGGCGCGCCCCGCGCCGACCCTCGCCGACGCAGTCGACGCACTGGTAGCCGACGGACGCCTCGCGCAGGCACTCCGGACAGGCCGGGCGGCCGCACCGAGTGCAACTCAGCCCCGTCGCCCGATCCGGGTGCCGAACGCAGACCGCGGGCACAGCCTCGGAGGGTGTTGAGAATCCGGGTTCCACCCTCCCGGGCGCCTGCCGGCTTCTCGACACCGAACTCGGATCGCCGGGCTCTGGTGGGGTCGGTGGTCCGGCGGGGTAGGACATGGACGGCTCCGGGTCAGGCAGCGCTAGTCGGCGAACTCGATCCGCTGGATGACGACCTCGGTCAGCGGCCGGTCCGAACGGTCCGTGGACGTGGTGGCGATGGCGTCGATGACGGCGCGCGACTCGGCGTCGGCAACCTCACCGAAGATCGTGTGCCGACGGTTGAGGTGGGGGGTCGGCCCGACCGTGATGAAGAACTGCGAGCCGTTCGTCCCGGGGCCCGCGTTCGCCATGGCGAGCAGGTAGGGCCGGTCGAAGCGCAGGTCGGGGTGGAACTCGTCGGCGAACTGGTAGCCGGGCCCGCCCCGGCCGGTGCCCGTCGGGTCACCGCCCTGGATCATGAAACCGCTGATCACGCGGTGGAAGACCGAGCCGTCGTAGAACGGGCCGGAGTTGCCGCCGCTGGCGTTGGGCTGGGTGTAGGACTTCTCACCCGTCGCGAGGCCGACGAAGTTCGCCACCGTTTTGGGGGCGTGGTCCGGGAACAGGTTGATCCTGATGTCGCCCTCGGACGTCCGCAGCGTCGCGGTGGGCTTCGCATTCGGTGCAGTCACGACACCCATCGTGCCAGCACCCGTGGCCGGGCGTCCCAGCGGACGCGGCGCGATGCACGTCCCGGTGTCCCCGAGCAGGGTGAACCGGGGCAACCGGGCCGGCAGCACGCTCGTTGGGCCGACTGGGATCTCACTCTGCCCGGAAGGAAGTCCGATGAGCAGCCTCGCGAGACGCACCCTCCGCACCACCGCCGCCGCAGGGATCGCCGCGCCGGGCGCGGGTATCGCCGGGAACGCCGTGACGGCGCCGGCCGAGTCCACGGTGCCGGCGCACGAGGCGACGTCCGCGCAGGCCGCCCTGCCGCTCAACGACCTGTCCAGCGCCCAGGCCGTGCCGGCTCTGCCGATGCTGATCACGTACGAGGGCCCGACCGGGAACACCTCGGAACCGGCCGACGCCTCGGAAACCGGGGGTCGCGGCGCGGGCTGGTTCCCGGGCTCGGACCAGGTGCCCGGGATGGACGCGCCCCCCGCGCTCGACGGGGTGGCGCCACCGGGCCTCAGCCCGCGGTCTCGATCCGCTCCCGACACTCGACGCACCCGGCCCGACACCCGCCACACAGCCCGGTGCGCCGGGGCGTTCGCGGCCGTTCCGCGTACCAGCAGAAGCCG